>JBFZEF010000321.1:0-19513 GCA_041307045.1 Halioglobus sp. | reverse complement strand
CGGCGAACCCGGTGGACGGCGTGGTCGGTTTCAACAAGATGCCGGGGCTGGATATCTACTATGCCGCCGACACCTGCTTTCTCGACCGGGCCCTGCGGGAGCGAAGCCTGTGGTACCGCATGGGCTGGCGCTTCCGCCACTTTGCCGCCTGGGAGCGGGCGGTGTTCGATCCCGCCGTCGCCACGCAGATACTGCTGATCTCGGCCAGCGAGCAGCGCAAGTTTGAGCAGCACTACCGCACGCCCCCGGCCCGCATGCACCTGTTGCCACCGGGTGTCGCGCCCGATCGACGCCGGCCACTCGACGCGGTTTCCAGGCGCGCCGGCGCCCGCCATCGATTGGGCCTGACCTACGACGTCTACACCCTGCTGTTTGTCGGCTCAGGCTTGATCACCAAGGGGCTGGACCGGGCAATCCGCGCCCTGGGCAAGCTGCGCCTGGCGCGGCCGGAGCTGCGGCTGCAACTGTTGGTGGTCGGCCAGGCGCCCATTGGCCGCTTCGGCCTGCTGGCCCGGCGCGAGCAGGTGCAGAACCAGGTGAGCTTCCTGGGCGGGCGCGATGATATCCCCGACCTGATGCTGGCGGCGGACGTGCTGGTGCATCCCGCGCGCAACGAGGCGGCGGGCATCGTGCTGCTGGAGGCGCTGGTCGCCGGGCTGCCGGTAGTGGCGACCGCGGTCTGTGGCTACGCCCACCATATCGAGGCGGCGGGCGCGGGGCTCATATTGCCCGAGCCTTTCAGCCAGGACGCGCTCGACGCTGCCCTGGCACAGATGCTCGATAGCGGCTTTCGCGACCAGTGCCGGGAGGGTGGCCTGGCCTACGCCGCCAGCGCGGACCTGTACTCGCTGCACAGCGCGGGCGCCGACCTCATCGAGCAGCTTCTGCGGCGCAAGAGGGGCCGCGGCGATGGCTGATTATTACCTGGCGAGCGGATTTGCCCAGGGCGAGCTGGCGCGCGCCGGGAGCGCCGGCGAGTTGCTTGCCTGGGCCCGGGACATCGCCGCGCAGGCACGGCCGGCGGACGTATACCGCGACAAGGAGGGACGCAAAACCCTGCGCTTCGAGTACGCCGGCAACCCCTGGTTCCTCAAGCTGCACACGGGCGTCGGTTGGGCGGAGGTGGGCAAGAACCTGCTGCAACTGCGGCTGCCGGTGATCTCGGCGCGCAACGAGTACCGCGCGGTGCTCGCCCTGCGGCAGGCGGGGGTTCCCACCCTGGACATCGCCGCCTACGCGCGCCGGGGGTGGAACCCGGCGCGGGTGTGCTCGATGATCGTCAGCGCGGAGCTGACCGGCACCGTCAGCCTCGAACACTACTGCGCCAACTGGGCCATGCAGGCGCCGGCGCCGGCGGTGCGGATGCGCCTGATCCACACCCTGGCGGACAGCGCCAGGCAGATGCATGAGCTGGGTATCAACCACCGCGATTTCTATCTCTGCCACTTTCACCTCGACGAGTCCAGCCTGCAGCAGCCGCAAACGCGCTGTTACCTGATCGACCTTCACCGGGCCCAGGTTCGCAAGCACACCCCGCGCCGCTGGCGGGTCAAGGACCTGGCGGGACTTTACTTTTCGGCCATGGACTGCGGGCTCGGGCGGCGCGACCGGCTGCGTTTCATCCGGCACTACAGCGGTTGCAAGCTGCGGGCAGCGCTCACGGGCGACGAGCGCCTGTGGCGCGAGGTGGAGCGGCAGGCCATCAAACTCTACCGCAAGGCCCATGGCCGCGAGCCGCCGGCCCTGCGGGCGCGGGTTCACTAGGGTGGCGCGAGCGGGCAGGACCCTGCGCGGTTCCCTGTGGGCGCAGGCACTCATGGAGTGCCTCGCCCAGGGGCCGGCCAACACCGCGAGCTGGATGGAACAGCGCACCCGCCTGCTGAAAAGCGATACCTACAGCAGGGTCGGTTTGCTGGAGCTGCGGGGCCAGGCCTGCCTGCTCAAGCTCTACCTGGTCAAGTCACCCTGGCAGCGACTCGCTTTTCGCCTAGGCTACAGTCGCGCCCTGCGCAGCTTCGATATGGCGCTGGCGCTGGCGGGCCTGGGTCTGCCGGTCCCCGCCCCGAGGGCCTGTGTGCAGGTGGAGGAGGGAATGCTGCTGCTGACGCAGGGCATTGCGGACGGGCGCGACCTGCGCGCGCTCTGGCTGGAACCGCCCGAGCCCGCACGGGCTGAGCCGCTCATGCGTGGTGCGGCAGACGCCCTGGCCGCGCTCCACCTGGCGGGCTTTGCCCATGGGGATGGCAAGTGGAGCAACCTGTTGTGGTGCGGTGAGCGCTTCCTCCTGGTAGACCTGGACGCGGCACGCCAGGTGAAAGCGAGCCCCGGCGCAGGGCCGCAGCCGCACCAGTTGCGCGACCTGGCCCGCTTCACCGTGGACGCCGAGGAACTGGGCGCCACGCCGCAACAGTACGATGTCTTCCTGCAACGCTACGCCCAGCGCATGAGTTGTGCCGGCGAAGATTTACTGAATGCAATCGAGGAACCAGCCAATACGATCCGGCTGCGCCACGCGAGAAAATACGGAAGCGGCCGGGTTAGCTGAAATCCGGCATAAATTGCCGTGGGAGTTTCAGGGGGGATGGATCAGCCGGCCCTGGCCGGCGCGTTCGCATTCAACAGGCCGGCGAGGGATTGTGCATGGGCCAGGGCCTCGATACCTGCGTCGGTCAGGTAGCCGCCATCGGGTTGGTCCACCAAACCGCGATCGAACAGGGCCTTGCAGGCGGCGATGACTTCCTGGCGGGCATTCGAGTGCACCTTGATGCCGCGGTCCAGGCTGGAGCTGTCAAACTGCAACAACAGGTTCAGTTCTTCCATGGTGCTGGGAGTGAAGGTCAAATGCGCATCCTCGTGAGATTTTAGTGCCGGGTTTGAAGCTGCCAACCCCGTTGAAGTTAGCAGAAGCGGCTGGAAGGCGCCAATGGCGGCAGCCGCGGACTACAACTGGCCCCGTTCGTACATCAGTCGCATCGCCTGGTGGAACGCTTCCACCGCCACCACCTTGGCCTCGATCGGGGACAGTTCGCGCAGCTGCCGGCGCCAGCCGACGAAAACCCTCATGCGGTCGGTGCGGCTCAGGGCCGAGGGCGGCAACAGGTTCAGCTCCATCAGGTTTTGCAGCAGCATGCGCCCCGGCGGAGGCAGCATTTTCACCGTGTGCTCATTGTTGATCAGGGTGAACTGGAAGCGGTCTTCCAGCAGTTCCGCCAGCACATCGCCGGGCTTGAGTTCCCCCGGGATAAAGCCGGTCGCATGCAGCCGGCCCACGAAAATACCGAGGGAGTCGAGCAGGCGCCGCCGCGTGGCCAGCGCCTCCCCGGTTCTGTCGACCAGGGTTTGCGTCAGCCACCTGCCCAGGTCCCGGCCCGCACCCGCCCGCGTGAACAGGTATTCACCGCCGCCCGGCAGCATGCCCCAGGCCAGGCTGGTGGGCGCTTCTATGCCCGCGTACAGCAGGGCATCGTTGCCCCGCCGCGCTTGGGTGACGCGGCTTCCCTGCAGCAAGCCCTGCAGGCG
Organism: Halioglobus sp.; assembly: GCA_041307045.1. Lineage (GTDB taxonomy): Bacteria > Pseudomonadota > Gammaproteobacteria > Pseudomonadales > Halieaceae > JARRPM01. Next base: position 15,994 of record JBFZEF010000321.1, on the reverse strand, counting down.
CTGCAGGGGGCTGCGGGACGGGAATTCCTTGTAGTACACCTGCAGCTGCGAGTTGACCGCCACCCGGGCCCCCGATGCGCTGGGCACGATATCCCAGCCCGCAGGCAGTTCTCCCGCCGCCAGTTGCAGCGCGCACTGGCGCAATTGCTCGGGGTCTTCCGGGCTGGTGCTCAAGCAGGTCTTGCTCCTGTGAATCAGGCCGCGTGTAGGCGTCGGTACGGCCTCAGTATAAGATAGCGTCCCAATCGGGGGCGAGCGCGATCCTGCGTCCCGGGCAGTCAGGAGTGCAATTGAAGCGGAAAATACTGGTGCTGGGCGCTGGCGGGCAGCTGGGCATGGAGCTGCTTCACACCGTGCGCCCGGAGATAGAATGTGTGGCGCTGGCGCGACAGCAACTGGATATTGGCGATGCGGCGGCAGTAGCGCACTGCCTGTCCGCGCAGGCGCCGGTGGCGATCATCAATGCCGCCGCCTACACCGCGGTCGACGCCGCCGAGGGCAATGCCGCGGCGGCCCATCGCGCCAACGCGCAGGGGCCCGCCAACCTGGCACGAAGCTGTCGCGAACTTGGCATACGCCTGGTGCATGTCTCCACCGATTTCGTTTTCGACGGGGCAGCGTCCCAGCCCTATGCGCCCGCTGCCGCCACTGCCCCGCTGGGGGAATACGGCCGCAGCAAACTGGCGGGCGAGCGCGCTGTGCTGGAGTTATGCCCGCAGGCGCTGGTGCTGCGCAGCGGCTGGGTGTATTCGCGCTTCGGCAATAACTTTGTAAAAACCATGCTGCGCCTGATGGCCGAGCGGGAGCAGTTGGCGGTAGTGGCGGACCAGGTCGGTACACCCACCTGGGCCCGGGGCCTGGCGTGCGCACTGTGGGCAGCGGCGGCGCGCCCCGCTTTGAGCGGCATCTACCACTGGAGCGACGAGGGCGCGTGCAGCTGGTACCAATTTGCCGTGGCTATCTGCGAGGAGGCCATGGACCTGGGCCTGCTGACAAAATCGGTGCAGATCCGACCCATCCCCAGCAGTGATTACCCGACGGCCGCGCGGCGCCCGGCTTACAGCGTACTGGACAAGACCGCCAGCTGGCGCGACCTGGGGCAGCCCGCGGTGCCCTGGCGCACGCAGCTGCGCTGCATGCTGGCGGATTTGAAGGAGTCGCATGATGAGTAGATCACTGCTGGTAACTGGGGCTGCGGGCTTCATCGGCGCCAACTTCGTGCACTACTGGGCGCGCCGCTACCCCGCTGATCGAATCGTTGCCTACGATGCCCTCACCTACGCGGGCAACCTGGCCAGCCTGGACGGATTGCGGGGGCAGCCGAATTTCAGCTTTGTCCACGCTGACATCTGCGATCACGGCCGCGTGCTTCAAACCATGCGAGAGCACGCCGTGGACACGGTGGTGCACTTTGCCGCGGAGAGCCATGTCGATCGCTCAATCAGCGGCCCGGACGCCTTCATCGAGACCAATGTGGTGGGTACCCACAGTCTGTTAAAGGCTGCCCGCGAAATCTGGCTGGGGGCCGGCGGCGCCCTGCCCCACCGCTTTCACCACGTCTCCACCGATGAAGTCTACGGCTCCCTCACCGCTACCGCGCCCGCGTTTACCGAGCAGCACAAATACGAGCCCAATTCACCCTATTCCGCGAGCAAGGCGGCCTCCGACCACCTGGTGCGCGCCTACCACCACACCTATGGCCTGCAGGTGACCACCAGCAATTGCTCCAACAACTACGGGCCTTTCCACTTCCCGGAAAAACTCATACCCCTGTGCATCACCAATATCCTGCGGGGCTTGCCCCTGCCGGTGTACGGCGACGGCAGCAATATCCGCGACTGGCTCTATGTGGAGGATCACTGCCATGGGATCGAGCTGGTGCTGCAACGGGGCGCGGTGGGAGAAACCTATAATATCGGCGGCAACAACGAGTGGCGCAACCTCGCTATCGTCGAGCGCCTGTGTGACTCGCTTGACGCGCGCTTTGCCAGTGACCTGACGCTCGCGCAGCGTTTTCCGACCGCACCCGGTGCCGCCGGCGCCAGCGCCCGGGAGCTGATCACTTTCGTGGAGGACCGCGCCGGCCACGACTGGCGCTACGCCATCGATGCGCGCCGCATCAGCGCTGACCTGGGCTACCAGCCGCGTGAAAGCTTCGAGACCGGCCTGGAGCGGACGCTGGACTGGTTCCTGGCGAACGAGGACTGGTGGCGGCCGTTGTTGGTTGGGTGATGCGCTATTCCATTCGCGGCGGAGCCAGGACATACCCGGACTACGGCCGACAATGGAACTGCACAGTATTAGTAAGTTGAGCCCAAATCCACCGAGCGTCTGCTAGTCAAACAGCGGCACATCACCCCACGGCAGCCCGTTGGCATCCTTGGCCGAGAGCTGCGGCGCTTCGCCTTCTGGCACCGGCCAGTCGATGCCGACGGTGGGGTCGTTCCACGCCAGGCAAATTTCACTGGCGGGGTGGTAGAGGTCGGTGCACTTGTACTGGAAGTCGGCGAATTCCGAAGTGACATAGAAACCGTGGGCGAAGCCCGGCGGAATCCACAGCATATGGTGGGTGTCAGCATTCAGGTACTCCCCGTACCACTGGCCCAGGGTCGGGGACGACCGCCGCAGGTCCACCACCACGTCGAACACCTCGCCCGCGGTAACCCGCACCAGTTTGCCCTGGGTGTGCTCGGTCTGGTAATGCATGCCCCGCAGGATGCCGCGGGCGGAGCGGCTGTGGTTGTCCTGCACGAAGTTCAGGTCGAAGCCGGCGCTGCGGAACGTTTCAGCATTCCAGCTTTCCAGGAAGAAACCGCGGGGGTCGCCGAATACGCGAGGCTTCAGCAGGTAAACGCCCAGCAGCGGCGTTGCTTCAAACTTCATCGAACACCACGCCGTCATCGCTGAGAAGCTTTTGCAGGTAGAGGCCGTAGCCGCTTTTCTCCAGGGGCGCGGCCAGGGCCAGCAATTGCTCGGCGCCGATATAACCCATGCGGTAGGCCACCTCTTCCGGGCAGGCAATTTTCAGGCCCTGGCGCTCCTCCACCACGCGGATGAAATTGGCGGCGTCCAGAAGGGAGTTGTGGGTGCCCGTGTCGAGCCACGCGGTGCCGCGACTCATGACCTCAACCCGCAGGTCGCCCCGCTCCAGGTAGGCCTTGTTGACATCGGTGATTTCCAGTTCGCCCCGGGCGGAGGGGTGGATGCTGCGGGCGATATCCACGACGTCGTTGTCGTAGAAATACAGCCCCGTCACGGCATAGTGTGAGCGCGGTCTGGCCGGCTTTTCCTCGATGTCCCGGGCCACGCCCGCGGCGTCGAAGCTCACCACGCCGTAGCGCTCGGGGTCCTGCACATAGTAGGCGAACACGGAGGCGCCGCGGTCGTTGGCGGCCGCGTGCCTGAGCTTTTTGGTGAAGCCGCCGCCGTAGAAAATATTGTCTCCCAGCACCAGGCTGGCAGGTGAGCTGCCGATGAAATCCGCCCCCAGGATAAAGGCCTGGGCCAGGCCGTCGGGGCTGGGTTGCACGGTATAGCTGATGCTGATTCCCCACTGGCCGCCATCCCCCAGCAGGTCGCTGAAAGCGGCCTGGTCGCGCGGGGTGGTGATCACCAGGATCTCCCGGATCCCGGCCAGCATGAGGGTGGCCAGGGGATAATAGATCATCGGTTTGTCGTAGACCGGCATCAGCTGTTTGCTGACGGTGCTGGTCAGGGGGTGGAGGCGGGTGCCGGAGCCGCCCGCCAGGATGATGCCTTTGTAGGAAGTGGTGGCCATGGGGCGCAGTCCTCTGGAGTGGCGGCATTATACCGGCTAAACAAAGGGCTGTGCGACCGGGCTGCCCGGGTCCAAAGCTGCCCCTGCGGGGCCCCTGTGCGCCCAGGAAGGGGTGGATTTTTGGGCAGGGGCTGACTAAAATGTGAGCTCTTTCGGCATGCGGAATGCCATTTGTGCATGACGCCACGTCGCCTGCCTGCCAGCGTCCGGTTCGTGTACCCATTTCCGGCAAGAAACCTTGAGGGGAGGCCGTCATCAGGCACCTGGATCTATTGCAGCTCGATTCCCGGCCGGCCCCATCGGTGGCCGCAGCCGATGGCGTGCCTGCTCCCCCCAAACCCCTGCGCATTGCGCTGCTGGGCTACCGCAGCCAGCCCTTCGCCGGCGGCCAGGGGGTATACCTGCGCTACCTCAGCAAGGCGCTGGTGGACGCCGGCCACCGGGTCGATGTGATTTCCGGGCCGCCCTACCCGCAGCTTGACCCGCGGGTGCGACTGATCCAGCTGCCCAGCCTCGACCTGTTCGAGAACGGCCTGCTGTCGCTGCGCCCGCGCCACCTGAAGTCCCTGACGGATATCATCGAGTGGTGCAGCAAGCTCACCGGCGGTTTCGCCGAACCCTACACCTTCGGCCGCCGCGCGGCGCGCTACCTGGGCCGGCACGGCCACCAATACGACCTCATCCACGATAACCAGAGCCTGAGTTACGGCATGCTTGCGATCCAGGCCATGGGCCTGCCACTGGTGACCACCGTGCACCACCCCATTACCAGCGACCTGCGGATTGCCCTCGGGGCGGCCCGCGGCTGGTCCGAACGCCTGCTGATCCGACGCTGGCACTCCTTCCTGGGCATGCAGAAAAGAGTCATCCGGCGGTTGCACCATGTGGTTACCGTCTCGGAATGCTCGCGCCAGGATATCGCCCGCGATTTCGGCCTGCAGCCGGCGGGTATCGGCCTGGTGCACAACGGCATCGATACCGCGGTGTTCCAGCCGTTGCCCACGGTCGAGCGCAACCCGCTGCGCCTGATGGCCACCTGCTCCGCCGATGCACCGCTCAAGGGCCTGCGCTACCTGTTGCAGGCCTATGCCCGCCTCTTGCCGCTGCATCCGGGCCTGGAACTGCTGGTGGTGAGCAAGCCGCGTCCTGGCGGCGAGACGGAAGGGTTCGTGCAGCAACTGGGCATCGCCGACAAGGTGCGCTTCGTCAGCGGCATCACCACGCAACAGATGGTGCAGTACTATGCCGAGGCTGCGATTGCGGTGGTGCCGTCAGTCTATGAGGGCTTCGGCCTGCCGGCGGGTGAGGCCATGGCCTGTGCGGTGCCGGTCATTTCCACTGATGGCGGTGCCCTGCCGGAAGTCGTGGGCGATGCGGGCGTTATCGTACCTGCACGCAATGTGGACGCCCTCGCCGCGGCCATCGATGCCCTGCTGCGGGATCCCCGGCGTCGCGAAGAGCTGGGGGCGCGGGGCCGGGAGCGCATCCTCGATGAGTTTTGCTGGGATGTCTGCGCCCGCCAGATGCTCGATTACTACCGCCAGGTGCTGCGTGCAGACCGTTGAGTTCAATTACTTCCCCCTCCAGCGCGGCGACCTGGTGCTGGATCTGGGCTGCGGCGAGGGCCGCCATGTGATCTCGGCCTATGTGGCGGCCGACGTGCACTCGGTGGGCGTGGACCTGTCGCTTGAGGACCTGAAGACTACCCGCGAGAAATTCAGCGACTTCGACGAGCCGGGCAACCCGGCGAAGTCTTTCAGTCTTTCCAGTGCCAGCGCCCTGGCACTGCCGTTCGCCGACGATACCTTCGACAAGGTCATCTGCAGCGAGGTGCTGGAGCATATCCCGGACTATCGGGCGGCGCTGCGGGAGGTCGAGCGAGTGCTCAAGCCCGGTGGCCTGTTTTGCGCCAGCGTGCCCCGGCGCTGGCCGGAAAAAATCTGCTGGGTACTGAGCGAGGGCTATCACCGGACACCGGGCGGCCATCTGCGTATATTCCGCGGCGACGAATTGCGCAGCGAGATCGAGGACCTGGGCTTTAACTTCTACCGTCGGCACTGGGCTCATGCCCTGCATGTGCCGTTCTGGTGGCTCAAGTGCCTGTTCTGGCAGAACCGCGACCACAACTGGTTGGTGCGGCAGTACCACCGCCTGCTGGTGTGGGACATTATGGAGCAGCCCACCCTTACCCGGGTGCTGGAAAAACTTATGAACCCCGTCATGGGCAAGAGTGTGGTTATGTATTTTCGCAAGGAAGCGCCGCTATGAGTGGCCTCTACCTCAGCCGGGGCCTGTTTCCCCACGAATTCCTCCGCCCCACGGTGCAGTTCATCCTCGATACCCAGCAGCCCAGCGGTGAAATTCCCTGGTTCAACGGCGGCTACGCCGATCCCTGGGATCATGTGGAAGCAGCCATGGGGCTCACCGTGGGCGGCGAGTACGAGGCGGCCCGTCGCGCCTACGCCTGGCTGCAGCGAATGCAACTGGAGGACGGCAGCTGGTGGGCGTCCTACCGCGGCGAAGAGATCGACAATTGCGAACGGCGCGAGAGCAATTTCGTCGCCTATATCGCCACCGGGCTGTGGCACTACTTCCTGGTCACCGGTGACCGCGATTTCCTCCTTGCCATGTGGCCCATGGTGGACAGGGCTATCGGTTTCGTCCTGTCCCTGCAGACCACGCACGGTGAAATTCACTGGGCGATAGACGCCGACGGCACGCCCAAGGGCGATGCCCTGGTCACCGGCTGCAGCTCGATCTACAAGAGCCTGGAGTGCGCCATCAACATCGCCCACGCCCTGCAACAGCAGCGCCCCCAGTGGCGCTCCGCCCGCAGCGCCCTGGGCCATGCGCTGCGCCACAAACCCGAGCGCTTCGACCGCACCTGGGCCAGCAAGTCGCGCTACTCGATGGACTGGTTTTACCCGGTGCTGGCGGGGGTTTACACCGGCCGGGAAGCCCAGGCGCGGCTGGCCTCCCGCTGGCATGAATTCGTCGAGGATAAACTGGGTTGTCGCTGCGAGAAACAACAGCCCTGGGTGACAATTGCCGAGTCCTGCGAGCTGGTGATGGCCCTGCTGGCGGCGGGCGACCATGCCCGCGCGGTGGAGGTCTACAGCTGGTTGCACCAGTGGCGCACCAGCGATGGTTCCTACTGGACCGGCTACCAGCTGGTCGAGGACCTGTTGTGGCCGGACGAAAAACCCACCTGGACCGCCGGCGCCATCCTGCTCGCCGCGGATGCGCTCACCGGCCACACCGGGGGCGCGAACCTGTTCAGCCGGGTACAACTGCCGGCGGAGGACGAGGCGAGCGCGAGCGGGGAGGGCACGCCGCGACGCTACCCCGCCCGATGAACATCGGTCAATACTTCAGACGTGTCGACGCGAGCTGCTAACGGGCCTTATTCGCCACAGGCATTGCAGAATACCACCAAGAGGTTCGAATTTATTACACGCTGCTCGGGTTACATATCAAGGAAGCAGAAAGGGTAACTCCGTTCTCAGTAGATTTTCCTGGAGTACACGGCACCGAGATGGCGAATATCGAAGACACCGAGAGAGTGAATACGGCGTACTATGAAACGCTCTATGCACATAAAATTCCGTTGCTTGATCGGGTTCTGCCGTATGTTTCTTATGACCAATGCTCAAAGGGCAAGAGAAATATCAGAGCGATTGAGCACTACGCCGATATTCGTCGTTCCAGTGGCATTGATGTTTTTGACTTCGGGTGTGGTCGCGGCAGCTTTCTTCTCTTATTTCCATGCCGCCCCTTGAAAGCATACGGTCTCGATATTTCGCCAAGCGCAACGCAAAACCTTGCGTCCAGAGATTGGGGGCAGGATCGCAGCTTCAATGTAGTCCCTTTAGAGGAATTTGAGAACCAGAAACTCTTTAAGTGTTTCGATGTGTGCTGCATCTCACATGTTCTGGAGCATGTTCCCGATGACTTAAGAATTCTGCAAACACTAGCCAATTCGCTCCGCCCAGGAGGGACTATGGTTGTTAACGTGCCCATACACGAGGTGATTGACGATCCTCGACATGTTCGAGCTTATAATTTCTTGTCTCTCACGAAAGTCGTTGAGGAGGTAGGATTGACGATAGTCAAGAGCTTTGAAAGTGATAGGCTTTCGCCGTTTCTACAGTGGCATGAGTTACATGAATCGTGCGGGGTGTTTGGCAAGTTTCTTTTCAAGGCAATACGTGGATTCATGGGAGCCATGCCACTCTCTGTACACGAATGGTTGGAGCGCTGGATTGCTCCTCACCATACATGCTCTCAGTTGATAATGGTGGCAATGAAAAAAGCAGCAGTCACCGAGGTCAGCTCAAGTACCGTAACCTTATGAGATTGTTGATTGCTCATAACGTCTATAAACAGAGAGGCGGTGAGGACGTTGCATTTGAATCTGAGACTCGTCTCCTGAGAGAACATGGGCACGACCTAACTTTGATGGTCGCAAATAACAAGGTTGTGAATACGACGCTGCGGAAGATTAAAACGGCATTAGGGACGCCGTTCTCGATGAATACATATTGGAAAATTCGTTCTAACTTGAGGAAAAATAAAGCAGACCTAATGCATGTGCACAATTTTTTCCCACAGTACAGCCCTTCCATTTTCTATGCAGCCCAATCAATGGGTATCCCATCTATCCTGACGCTGCATAATTTTCGCACAATATGCCCAACCACTACTTTGATGCACAATGGGAAGGTAGATGAAAGGTCGATAGACAGTGGTCCACTATGGACGGTGCGAAATCGAGTGTACCGGAATTCATATATGGGTACTGCAGCAGTTGCCGCTATGGTTCAGCTGCACAAGTCGCTCGGGACCTGGCGCCATCAAGTGAACGCCTACATCGCACTGACGCATTTTTCCCGAGAGAAGTTTATCGAGGCGGGATTACCTGCTGACCGGATTCATGTAAAGCCCAATTTTATCCACGATCGCTACGGTCCCGACTATGAACGTAAGGAACCGGGCGAGTACGCGTTGTTCGTGGGGCGCTTGGCGGATGAGAAGGGTGTAGAAGACCTGCTGGCCGCTTGGTCGAAGCTTTCAATACCTTTAATTATAGCAGGCGACGGACCATTGCGGAACCGGGTTTGTGCGGCCAGTAATTCCTGGATTCAATACGCTGGAGCTTGTGGTGCGGGAAAAATTGCCCTCTTAATGAGACAGGCAAGGTTTCTTGTGGTTCCTTCGCGATGGTATGAGGTATTTCCGATGGTGTTGCTTGAAGCTTTCTCAGCTGGTCTCCCCGTTGTTGCGTCTCGGATTGGGAGCCTTGCGGAGTTGGTCGTGGAGGGCCACACTGGACGTCTTGTGCTTCCTGGTGATTCCGGAAGTCTCGCGCGAACCTGTGCCGATTTGTTCGAATCACGCGCTAACCTGGAGTACATGTCACATAACGCGCGGGAAGAGTATTTCACCAAGTACACTCCAGATGTAAATTATCGAATTCTCATGAACATCTATGAAAAGGCGTTCCAATCAGTTGGAACTCGCGATTAGAGGTGGCACAACACACTTTTTACAGCAGCCCCGGGCATTAACCAGATGCTTAAAGAACCAGATGCTTAAAGTCCTTGTTGTCGGCCAGACACCACCGCCTTACCACGGACAAGCGATAATGATTAATCGCCTGGTAAATGCTCGTCATGAACGCATAAAGATAGAGCATCTTCGAATGAGTTTTTCCCAGGAGATGGATCAGGTGGGAAAAGGTTCATGGCGCAAGCTTTTTTTACTCATCGGGTTGATATGGAAAACCTATGTGAAACGGTTTACGCACAAGATCGATTGTCTCTACTACCCACCGGCGGGTCCCGACCTGGTGCCCGTAGCCCGGGACGTCGTCTACCTTATCGCCTGCCGTTGGTTGTTCAAATACACTGTATTCCATTTCCACGCCGGCGGACTATCGGAGTTGGAGCCTGAACTTCCCGCGGTTCTGCGGGTGTTTTTTCGCTTTGCCTACTCGCGACCGGATCTGGCTATATCCCTTTCAGATTACAATCCACCTGATGGGCAGTCGCTCAACGCGAAGCAAGTAATCTATATTCCATATGGCGTCCCGGACGAAATCAGAGAGACAATAGAGCGCCCCCCGCACCGTGAGCTCAGCCTGCTTTTCGTGGGAACATTGCGTGAGTCCAAGGGCATCTGCGACCTCATGCGTGTGCTTGGCATTCTGAATTCGCTGGGTTACGAGGTACACCTTGATGTACTTGGATCGTTCCACAGTCGAGAGTTTGAACTGCATCTGATGCAGATCATCCGTCTTGCAGAAGTCGAACAACTTGTGACTTTTCATGGTGTGAAAACCGACGAGGCCAAATTCTACTTCTATCGAAAGGCAGATATTTTTTGTTTTCCCACTTTCTATGAATCCGAGAGTTTCGGCATAGTCGTTCTCGAGGCGATGCAGAGCAGTTTGCCGGTGGTTGCTACCCGGTGGCGCGGCATTCAGTCGCTAGTACAGGACGGGAAGACGGGCTATCTGGTAGATATCAATGATCCTGACGCTCTGGCTAGCAAGATAAGACACTTGATAGAAAACCCTGGACTCCGGCAGTTATTCGGCAAACGTGGTCGCGAAATATTCGAACAGCGATACACTATTGATACCTGGCTTAAGGCCATGGAAGCGGCGATTACCTCCTTGCCGCAGCAAGGAACTAGCTGATGATGAGACTATTGTTGACCGAGGGTTCGCCCGGGCGGGCAAGGGGCGCCCCCGCAAGCCATTGCGCCAAATTGTACAGCTACCTGTTCTACGCTTACCTCTTCGGAATATCAGGTTGGTGGCGCAATTTTGCACGATTGCCTGGGGACCTTTTGGGTGCGCCCATTTATGTAACGGACATCCTGCTTGTAGTGGGATTACTTGTCGTGGGGGCATTGGCCGTAAGCAGTACTGACTGGTTAAAATTTCTGTTGCCCGTAAAGTTGAGGACGGCGACTCTCCCGGCGTTGTTGCTGGCACTACTTTGCCTGATTCCCCTGCGTGTCATTCCCGCCTATCCCGAGTTCGGGTTTCAGGCACTGCGCGATGGAGTGATGCTTCTCTACCTGCTGTTTATACCGATTGCGTTCTGGCTGAGAGCCCACCTTTCGCTTCGAATAGCCCTGATCTCGATTTTCCTTGGTCAATGTGCAGGCACTCTCAGTTATTACATAATTTCACATGTTTTCTGCATGGAAAGTGACTTTCTGTATCCTCTGTCGAATGAAGCAGTTGCGGTGTTGCCCTTCGTGGGCGTGCTTCTATTCTGCAATCGATGGGCATCGCTGGGCGCAGCGACTCTTACGCTTTCCCCCATCATGCTTTCACAAATGTTTTGGCTTAAAAGAAGCCTTTTGCTGGGTACGGCTTTTCTTGTTGCTTGCCTGATGGTCTATCGCCCGGCCGTGTCCCGAAATGTCGTAAGGTTGATTGTCGCAAGCTTTGCAAGTCTCATTTTTTCCATTGGGCTTCTCTACGCGCCCTCTACCCTGCGTCCCATGGTAAAGGACAGCGTCCAAATCATTGAGCAATTGTCTGGACAAAGCTCCCAAGCGGGGGAGGATAGTGTGCTAGTGTCGCTTCAAAAAAAGGCCGCCAATCAGTGTTCCACAGCGGGATCAAGAGTTTTTTCTGTCGTTGGCGAAGAGTTCGAAGGTCCCAATCTACTACATGGCGAAGACCTCAGGGGCGAGGGTTTCATGAGCTGGAGACTCTATTTGTGGCGGCAGGCGTGGAATGACATCGTGGAAAAACCACTCTGGGGCTGGGGTTTTGGCCCGAAAGTGGTGAAGACTCTGCCGGGAGGCAAAGTACTCACGGACGAAACCTTTATCTCTGGGCCACATAACGCGTATATCACGGTCATATTCAGACTGGGTTTCCCCTTATTCGTAATCTTTATCGGCGTACCGCTCTGTTTTGTTTGCCGTGCCTTAACTGCGCGCCAGCGCGTGGATGCGACACAAGTGCTGGCTCTTGCCGTCATTGGCTTCAGTTACATCAGTGCATTTTTCACTCTGGGTTTTGAGTCGCCACAGACTTCCGTCCCCGCTTATGTGCTTATGGGGCTACTGCTTGCTCCGCTCTGGCAGATTGCCGGGCCAACAACTGATAAAGAATCAGCTCCCGGGCATTCGTGAGAAAACTGAGACCGGATCGCGGCATTTTCGTCAGATAGCTCGCGACGCCGATTGAGGCAAGGCATCAGTAGCACGCGCGGGGCCGCCAGTTTCAGGCATATCCCAGAAATCGAACCTTCGCGTCTGCGTTCGGCGGAGCTACCGGGCCGACTTCCAATTTTTGCGCACACAACTTGATGATATATGCCGGATTCAGCAGCAGGTAGCGCCGCCACAGGCGTCGCGGCTCCTGGTACAGACGGAATGCCCACTCGAGCCCATGCTTCTGCATGAACTGCGGCGCCTGAGGCAGGAGCCCGGCGTGAAAATCGAAGGCGGCGCCAACCGCGAGCATGGGCATGTCCAGCTTCTGGAGATGCTCGTATACCCAGACTTCCTGGCGCGGGCAGCCGAGACCCACCAGTACCAGCCGGGCGCCGGATGCCTTGATCTGGCGCGCAATTTCTCCCTGCTCCTCTGCCGTCACGGTGCGGAATTTCGAGGATTGGCAGCCGGCGATTTCCAGCCCCGGAAGGTATGCGGCCAGATTCTCTTGCAGGCGGCCGAGCACCTCGGCAGTGCTGCCGTACAGGTAGATCGCCATACCGGCATCGCGCATTGCTTCGGCAACACGCAGCGTCAGGGTCGGGCCGTAGACCCGGTCTGCGAGTTTTACCCCATGTAGCCAGTTGAGCGCCCAGCGCACCGGCTGTCCGTCGGGCACGACAAGGTCCAGGGCGTTCAGGCGCTGCCGGTGCTCCAGATCTGTGCTGCCTGTCATGACCCCATGTACCGCGAGTGCGCTTACACCGAGCGCGCGTCGCTCCGCGGCGGCTTCCAAAATGCGCTGCACCGCGTAGTCGTAATCCACAGCGTCGATGTTCACACCGAGAACGGCGAATTTTCCGGCGTTAACCATCTGACTGCCAGCGCGCGCGGTTCGATTCGTAGATTTCGTTCAATATCCCGTGTATCGAGTATCTGGGGGACCAGGCAGGGTAGTCTCGTTGGAATCGAGACAGGTTGCTGATATACCAGATATGGTCTCCCTTTCTGTTCTCCTCAGTGTAGCGATAGCGTAATTCCCGGCCGCCGATCTCTTCGCAGAACCGGATCGCCTCCATCATGGAGCAATTGCTTTGCCTGCCGCCACCGATATTGTAGACGGCTGCCACTTTCGGTTTCTTCATGACTTCATGGAAGGCGGCGATAAGGTCGGAAGAGTGGATATTGTCGCGCACCTGCTTCCCCTTGTAACCGAATACCGTGTATTCCGAGCCCGTCACGGCACACTTCATCAGGTAGGCCAGAAAGCCGTGGAGCTGTGTACCGGAGTGGTTCGGCCCCGTCAAACAGCCACCGCGAAATACACAGGTTTGCATGCCGAAATAGCGCCCGTACTCCTGCACCAGCACGTCCGCGGCCACCTTGCTGGCTCCGAACAGCGAATGCGTGCTCTGGTCGATGCTCATGCTCTCGTCGATACCGTCAGTGAAAGGGTGACCCGGATCGATTTCCCAGCGCTCCGCTTCTTCTTTCAGTGGTAGCAGGTTGGGAAGGTCCCCGTATACCTTGTTTGTGGACATGAAGATGAATACTGCCTCAGGACTGTGTGTTCGCGTTGCTTCCAGCAGGTTCAACGTGCCATTGGCATTGACGCTGAAGTCGACCTGCGGGTCGCGCGCGGCCCAGTCGTGAGAGGGCTGTGCCGCTGCATGTATAACCAGTTTGATGTCGCTGCCATACCCGGCGAACAGTTTGTCAATGAGGCTTGTGTCGCGAATGTCGCAATCCCGGTGTGTATAAGCGGATACTTCGCGCAGCAAATTTTCTCGGTTCCAGGACGTAGATGCTTCGGCACCGAAAAAGACACTACGCATGTCGTTGTCGATACCGACAATATCCATGCCGATTCCGGCGAAGTAGCGCACGGCCTCGCTGCCGATCAGACCGCACGAACCGGTAACGATTGCTACGCTCAACTAAGCTCCTCCGTATTGAATACGCTGAAATCGCGATTCAAGCAGCGTGACTGTGAACCGCTGTGAAATGGACTCGTGTCCCGCGTCCTGTCCAATGTTCAGTATGCCGATCTGTCAAAGAAAATCCTGAAAGCGGTTGCCGCTATTATCCTCAGGTCCAGCCCCAGTGACCAATTGCGTATATACCAGAGATCATGTTTTACCCGCTGCTCCATCTTCTCCAGTGTCTCCGTCTCCCCCCGCCAGCCATTGACCTGGGCCCAACCGGTGATGCCGGGCTTGACCGAGTGCCTGAGCATATAGCCCTTGATCGCCCTGCGGAACTCTTCGTTCAGGGCAATGGGGTGGGGCCGGGGGCCAACCACCGACATGGTTCCACGGATTACATCGAGAAGCTGGGGTAATTCATCCAGCGAGAATCTCCGCAGGTGTTTGCCCACCCGCGTAACGCGCGCATCCTTCCTGGTTGCCTGTACCGCTTGCTCGCCCGTTTCACACACGCTCATGGTCCGAAATTTACGGACCAATATCGTTTCGCCGCCCCGGCCGTAACGATTTTGTTTGAACAAAACCGGGCCCGGTGAGTCGAGTTTGACGGCCAGGGCTATAAGCGCCATGGGCAGTGCTGCAAGCACGAGCAGCAAACTGCCGACCAGTACATCCTCGACGCGCTTGAACACTCGCCCCATACCGTCAAGCGGCGAGTAGAAAACCTCGATAAAGGGTACCCCACCGATGTTCCGGAAACGCGAGTCCAGCATGTTGAACATGGTCATGTCCGGCACGTAGTAAATATCGGTGTTGCTGTCCGCCAGCTCGCCGACGATCTGTTCCAGCTTGCCCTCCTCCACCTCGGTGGGAGCCAGTATCACCAGCGAGTATTTGCGCATCCTGGCATCGAAACAGAGTTTGTCCGCGCCGCCCAACGGCGCGCTCTGGTCGATGCAGGCGCTACGAGCAGGGGCATTTGGTGGATCATCGTAGCAGCCTTCGATAACTATGCCCGACTGTGGATCGGCCTCGACTGCCTCGCGGAACTGGCGCGCAAGTGGCCCGGAACCGTAGATGGCCGCCGTGACCCGCTGGCTTCCCCACAGCCAGGATACGGCTGCGGTGCGCGCGAGCAGCAGCCTCATGGTAACCAGCAGCAGGGGCGTTGCCACGAACCAACTCAGCACCGCCGCCCTCGAGACGATTGCGGAAACCTTCAATACGAAGACCGAGGCGAGGAAAACGAATATGACACCCAGCCACAGGGTGAATACCTGGGCGGAGGTCCGGGTGATGCCCCCTTTCACCCCCATCGCATAGAGGTCCGAATTCAGGGCCAACAAGAAAAAGGCGGTCACGCCCACCAGCGAAGCGATGAGGTATTCCGTGTCCCAGGCGTAGAAGTACTGTGAGCTTGCCCAGAGCGTGCCCATGATGATAGCCAGGTCCAGGATCTGGAGTAGCAAGGCTCCGGGCGTCAGCTGAACAATATGGGACTTATCGCCCATGCGCGGGCCGTGGGTAGCTGCTATCCAACTGTGCTTCCGCAGCAGAGTTCACCAGCCCTACACCCGCCGCAGCAGCCCGAGGCTGTTGACCCGGTCCAGCGGCTCGAACAGGCCCGAGGCTAGGGCCAGGCGGTAGATCGCGTAGGGCGCCTGGCCGCCGGCGTGGGCGTCCTCGAACAGGTCGTGGATGGCCAGCACCCCTCCCCTGACGACATGCGGCGCCCAGCAACGGTAGTCGGTGAGAGCCGCCTCCAGGCTGTGGCCGCCGTCGATGAAGACCATGCCCAGCGGCGTGTTCCAGTGCCTGGCCGCCAAGGCCGAACCCGCCACGATAGGCACCACGACATCCTCCAGTCCCGCCGCGCGAATATTGCGCCGAAATTCCCGGAAGCTGTCCATCGCCGACTCGCCGCCATCGTATAGCTCAGGGTCGTGAAACATCTCCCCTGGCTGATGTTCCTCCGAGCCCCGGTGATGGTCCAGCGCGAACAGCGTGCCGCCCTGGCGCTGGCAGGCCAGGCCCAGGCAGATGGTGGACTTGCCGCAGTAGCTGCCGATCTCCAGCACGGGCCCTGCGGCGCAGGCCTGCAGGGCGT
>JBFZEF010000318.1:0-6667 GCA_041307045.1 Halioglobus sp. | reverse complement strand
TCGCCGCGGAGATGATGGGTTGCGCCCTGGAAGCGTTTGAGCGCACCGTGGCCTACCTGAAGCAACGGGAGCAGTTCGGTGTGCCCATCGGCAGCTTCCAGGCCCTGCAACACCGGGCCGCACAGATGCAGGCCGCTATCGAGCTGTGCCGCTCGGTGCTGCTGCAGGCGCTGAGCGCCGTGGATGAGACGCCGGAGCAACTGCCGATGCTGGCCAGCCTCGCCAAGGCGAAGCTGAATGAGCTGGTCAAGCTCGTCACCAACGAGGCGGTGCAGATGCATGGCGGTATCGGCGTGACAGATGAACTGGAGATCGGTTTTTTCCTGAAGCGCGCGCGGGTAGCCATGCAAGTGTTCGGGGATACTGGATTTCACAAGGACCGCTACGCTACCCTCTGCGGATACTAGCGAACTGACCACAATCAAGGGGATAAGTATGGAAGCGGCGGACAAGATCAGGGTGGTTGAGAAATACGTGGAGGCCTTCGCCACCGGGGACATGAATATTATCCGGGATATTTACGCCGCCAATGCGCGGGTCGAGGACCCGGTGGGCACACCGGTGCATGACGGCTTTGACGCTATTTGCGCTTTCTACGAGGGCGCGCTGAAATCCGGTGCAAGGCTCGAGCTGACTGGACCGGCGCGCTGCAGCGGTAACGCCGTGGCGTTCCCCTTCCAGGTGAAAATGCCCGGCATGATTGTCGATATCATCGACGTGTTCGAATTCGATGAGGCCGGCAAGGTGGTAAGCATGAAGGCCTACTGGGGCCCGGAAAACATGCGCTCCTGAGGCTGGCGCGGTACAATTGAGTTCGGGAGGTACGTCATGTTTGCATATACCACACCCCTTATCGGTGGCCTGCTGATTGGCGTGAGCGCCGTCGCGTTGCTGGCCCTGCTCGGCCGCATCGCCGGCATCGCCGGCATCGTCTGGGGCGCCGTATCGGCCCAACCGGACAACGCCTGGCGCTGGTTGTTCATTGTCGGCCTGCTCATCGGCCCGGTGCTCTACCACGTCCTCACCGGCGCGCCCCACCCACAGGCCAGCTCGCTGCCCTGGTGGCAGGCGGTCGCAGGAGGCTTATTGGTGGGATTTGGTGTCAGGCTGGGCAGCGGCTGCACCAGCGGGCACGGCGTCTGCGGTATCGGCCGCCTGTCACCGCGCTCCCTGGTCGCCACCGTCACCTTCATGGCCACCGGCATCATCACCGTCTACGTGATCCGCCACCTGCTGGGAGCCGCCTGATATGAAAGCCCTGGTTGGTCTGCTCTGCGGCATCGTATTCGGCGTGGGCCTGGCCATGTCGGGCATGACCGATACCGCCAAGGTGCTGGGTTTTCTCGATGTGACCGGGCACTGGGTCCCGGATCTGGCGTTTGTCATGGGCGGCGCGGTGCTGGTGACCCTGGTCGCCTTCCGTTTCGTGCTCAAAATGCAGCGCCCGGTGCTCAACCCGCGCTTCCATTTGCCTGGCACCACCGTCATCGACGGTCGTCTGCTGGGCGGCGCGGCCATATTCGGCATCGGCTGGGGTGTCTACGGTTACTGCCCGGGCCCCGCCCTCGCGGCGCTGGCCTACCTGGACAAGCAGACGGCGATGTTCGTGGTCGCCATGCTGGTGGGCATGGCGCTGGCCAACAAGGCCGCTCCCGGCTGAGCTGCGCCGCGCACTGCCAGCTGCTGACTGCAAACCTCCTGGCGCAGAGTATTGCCGCGGCGCTCGCCCTGTTAGACTGCGGGCCATGGACCCACAACTGATCCCCACGTTCATTGTCGTCGCCGTGGTGCTGGTTTACGTCATTGCCATCGCCTCGGCGATGGAAGCGATCCTGAAGGCACGCACATCCCAGGGCGCAATCGCCTGGACCATCTCCCTGCTGACGCTGCCCTATATCACCGTGCCCTTGTACCTGGTGTTTGGCCGCAACAAGTTTGACGGCTACCCCAGGCAGTGGAAGGAAATCGAGGAGGAGGAACGCGAGCGCCTTAGACTCGAAAGCAGCGGTCTGATCGAACAGCACGAGCTGGATTTATCCAACGACCTGCCCTTTTCAAGCGCCAAACCGCTCTACGCCAGCCTGTCCAGACTGGCGCGCAAGCCGGCCACCAGGGGCAACCGCCTGGACCTGCTGATCGACGGCGCGCAGACTTTCGACAGTATCGTGGCGGGAATGGAGGTAGCCCAACACTACATCCTGTTCCAGTTCTACATCATTCGCGATGACGAGCTGGGGCGGCGCCTGTGCCGCGTACTGGCAGACAAGGCCCGCGACGGGATCGCAGTATTCCTGCTGTACGACGAGATCGGCAGCAGAAAATTTTCGCGCACCCGCCTGTTCCGCCAGCTGCAGATGACCGGCGTGCGGGTCGCACCCTTCAACACCACCCAGCGCTGGCGCAAACCCTTCCAGCTCAATTTTCGCAACCACCGCAAAAACATTGTGGTGGACGGCAAGGTCGCCTGGATCGGCGGTCACAACCTGGGGGACGAATACCTGGGCCGCAACAAGCGCATCGGCGCCTGGCGCGACACCCACATCCGGGTGGAGGGGCCGGCCGTGGCGGCCGCAGTGCTGGCCTTCATCACCGACTGGCGCTGGGCCACGGGTTCGGCAATGGAGCTGGCATGGCAGTTCAGTGGGGCGGCAAAAGGCGCCAGCACAGTGCTGGTCTTCCCGTCCAACCCGGCCTCCGATTACGAGGAGGCGGGCCTGATGTACCACCAGCATATTGTCGCCGCCACGGAACGTATCTGGATCGCCAGCCCCTATTTCGTACCCGACAGCGGCATCATCTCCGCGCTGCAGCTGGCGGCACTGCGCGGGGTCGATGTGCGGGTGCTGATTCCCGACAAGCCCATTGGCCCGATCGGGGCCAACCCGGTACTGCTCATGGCCAACTGGGCCTATACCTGTGACCTGGTTCGGAACGGGGTGAAGGTGTACCGCTACCAGCGCGGCTTCATGCACCAGAAAGTGCTGTTGATGGACGACCGCTTTAGCGGGGTCGGCACGGCCAACTTCGATAACCGGTCCTTCCGGCTTAACTGCGAGATAACCGTGCTGGTGGATGACCGGGCATTCGCGGCGCAGGTGGAACGGATGTTGCTGGCCGACCTGGATCGCAGCCACGAGGTCACGCAGCGGGAGATCGACGACCAGCCGGGCTGGTATCCCATCGCGATGGGTGTGGCGCGGCTGTTTTCGCCGGTGCTCTGAACGCGCGCAAATTTCAGCCGAACATACCCCTGACAAATATCACCAGCAGCGCCGCCGGCACCACGAAACGAATCAGGAAGTGCCATACCTCGTAACCGAGGACGTTGATGGTGCCCAACTCGTCGCGGCTGGCCTCCCGCGTCATGACCCAGCCGGCGAAGAACGCAATCAGCATGCCGCCCACCGGCAGCAGTATCTGGTTGGAGAAGTAGTCCAGGGTATCGTTAAGATTTCTGCCCGCCAGTTTCAGATCGCCCAGAACGTTGTAGGACAGGCAGCTGAGTACGCACAGGATCGACACGGAACCAAGCACCAACAGCGCGCTCCTGCGCCGCGCGATGCCAAACCGCTCCTGGACCCACTGGGTTACGGTTTCGGCCAGACCGACCATGGAGGTGATGCCCGCCACCGCCAGCACGACAAAGAAGGCGACACTGAACAGCTGTCCGCCCGGCATCTGGGCAAAGGCCACCGGCAGGGTCTGGAAGATCAGACCGGCGCCCGCCGCAGGATCGAGGCCGTAGTGAAAGACTGCGGGAAATATCACTAGCCCCGCCAACAGGGCAACCCCGGTGTCTGCGATGGCGATGATAAACACCGACTGTGTGATGGACACGGATCGAGGCAGGTAGGCGCCGTAGGTCATCATACCGCCCATGGCCACGCTGAAGGAGAAAAATGCCTGGCCAGTGGCCGCCAACCAGGTCTCGGGACCGATTTTGCTGAAATCCGGTGTAAACAACCAGGCGACCGCTTCCTCGAAACCCCCGGTAAAATAGTTGTAGGTTGCCATTCCCAGCAACAGGAGAAACAGCAGGGGCATCATCACATCAACCGCCCGCTCAATGCCCCTTTTTACCCCGGCAACAATAATCGCCGCGGTGATAGCCAATGCCACCAGGGTCCAGAACACCATGCCAAGGTTGTCATCCAGCACCCTGCTGAATTCAGCGGCGGCAGCGGGCCCGTCAACACCGGCAAAGCCGGTCGTCAGGGCCTTGAACAGGTACCACAGGACCCAACCCACCACCACGGCGTAGACTATCTGTATGGTATAGGCCGCCAGCAGGCCCATGCCGCCGACCCACTGCCAATGGCGCGAGCCACCGCTTGCCGTGGCGACAGCAGCCAGGGCGGAGGGCGGGCTGCCCTGGCCGCGACGGCCCACCATGATCTCCGCCATCAGCACCGGCACCCCTACCCCGAAAGCGCAGGCCAGGTAAACGAGAACAAAGGCCGCGCCACCGTTCTCGCCGGTAACATAGGGAAAGCGCCAGATATTGCCCAGCCCTACCGCGAAGCCCACCGCGGCCATCAGGAAGGAGAATCGGGATGACCAGTGCGGCGTGGCGCCCCCTGCTGCGGACATACTCGTTACCTTCCAGCTTGTTGTTATGTGCCCAGTCTACACAAACAGGCGGGGGGAATCAGCCACGGCGAGGGAACGGGTCGCCTGCTGCAGCCATGCCAGGTCGCCTCCCTGCAACAGCGGGCCAATTGCCGCCACAACGCGCTGGTGGTAGTTGTTGAGCCAGGACAGCTCCACCGGAGTCATCAGGCTCGCGTCCACCAGGCGCAGGTCGAAAGGCACCAGGGTGAGGGCCTCGAATTCCAGCATCGCCAGCTCGCCGCCCTCGCGGGGAGACTCGCGCACCACCACCAGGTTCTCGCAGCGGATGCCAAAGGCCCCGGCGCGGTAATAGCCCGGCTCGTTGCTGACCACCATGCCCGGCTGCAGCGCGGTGGTGTTGGGCGCCTTGGCAATGCGCTGGGGTCCCTCGTGGACGCTGAGGAAAGCGCCCACGCCGTGACCGGTGCCGTGGTCATAATCGTAGCCCTCCTGCCACAGGAACTGGCGCGCCAGGCTGTCCAGCTGGGAGCCGGTGGTACCGGCGGGAAAGCGGGCCCGGCCGAGGGCGATATGCCCCTTAAGGACCAGGGTAAACATGCGGCGGATCTCGGGCCCGGGATCGCCGATCGCCACCGTGCGGGTGATATCGGTGGTGCCGTCGAGGTACTGGCCGCCGCTGTCGATCAGGTAGACGCTGTGCATGGGCAGGCGGGCAGGCGCGTTGGCGTTGAGGTGATTGTAGTGGCACATGGCCGCGTTGCCGCCAGCGGCGGAAATGGAATCGAAGGACACCTCCCTGAACAGGTCTGCCTGCTGGCGAAACGACAGCAGGCGCTCGGCCAGTTCAGCTTCCGTATGCAGGCGCTGGGCGGCCACCTCGGCATCGAGCCAGGCCAGGAAGCGGATCTCTGCCACCGCATCCCGGATGTGGGCATTGCGCATGCCGCGGATTTCCACGGCGTTCTTGCAGGCCTTGGGCAACAGGACGGGATCGCCGCCGGACTGCAGGATAGCGCCGCCCTGCTCCAGCGCCAGCTGGCTCCAGGCATTGGCGGTATCCGGGTCGGCCAGCACCGTGCGCCCGCGGAAACCGGCGAGCACGGCAGCGGCCTCGCTCTCTGGCCGCACCGCCACCCCCTCCCCCACGTGGGCGGCAAAGCCCGCCGGTATGCGGCGCGGATCAACCAGCAGAGTAACCCGGCCATCGGTCTCCACCAGCGCCATGCCCTGCAGCACCGGCAATTTCGGTATGTCGGTGCCGCGGACATTGAGCAGCCAGCTGAGCGCATCTGGCGCGAATACCAGCGCCGCATCGGCACCTTTGGCCGCCACTGCCGCGCCGATACGCTGCCGCTTGGCGCTACTGGGTTCACCGGTGAACTGCTCCTCGAGCAACAGCGCCGGCTTGACCAGAGGCGCCGGGCGGTCATGCCAGCAGGCATCCACCAGGTTGTTTGCGGTCGGCACCAGGTGCAGGCCGGTCAGGCCGAGGGCGGCGCCAGTGTCGCGATACCAGCGCAGGCTGTGCATGCGTGCATCGCAGGCGACGGCTGCGCCGCGCGGCAGCTGTGCAGCCAGCCAGTCAGCGGGGGGATCGTCACCGAGGCGACAGTATTCGAACAGCTGCGGGGACACTTCCTGGCGCACCTGCACCGTGTAACGGCCGTCGACGAAAATGGCGGCACGCTCGAGAGTGACGATGGCAAGGCCCGCTGAGCCGGTGAAGCCCGAGAGCCAGCGCAGGCGCTCGTTGTGAGCGGGCATATACTCGCCGAGGTATTCGTCGGCCCGCGGCACTACCAGCGCGGCATAGCCTGCGGCCTGCAGCTGCTGCCGCACCGCCTGCAGGCGCTGCTCGATGACACTCATGGCGCTGCCCCTGGAACTGGCTCGGCCGCAAGACCCAGCCCGCTCCATAATGCCAGCAGGGGAAAGAACAGATGGCGTGAAATTATCACCGGGGAGCCTCCAGAGGGCCTGTTGTCGCCCGCGCTATACTCCACCGACCGCCGCGGTCGAGTCAACCGCAGATGCCCGCTACCCGCGCCCCGGTCGGGGTATACTGTGGCGGGAAAGTGTCCACGCTTTCCACTGT
>JBFZEF010000315.1:0-5027 GCA_041307045.1 Halioglobus sp. | reverse complement strand
ATAGCGGCCGATTTCCCCGGAGATCATCCAGCCGTTGTAATCCGGGATGGTCCGCTGGGTGGCCGCCTGCACGATCTCCCTGCCATCGGCGAGGGCGCGCTCAAGGCCCCGCCGCGCACCGGCGGATAGCCGCGCCGCGTCAAACTCGCTGTTGCGACCGACACCGATTTGGTCGAACTGCTGCATCAGCGCCTCCTCCCCGCTGCGGGGCGGCAATGTTTTCAGTTGCCTGTTCAATACCTCGAAGAACTCGAGGCTGGACAGGGGGTCGATGGCCTCCGCTTCCAGCTCCGGCGGGTCGGCCGGTCGCTGTCCCGGCGTGAACTCAGACAGCGGCGTGAGCCAGATCGCGTCGACCAACGCCATGGCGGCGGCGAAATCCCCGGGGCCATCCACCAGCATCCGGCCCAGCAGCCAGCCCTGCTCGCTTTCGACGGACACCGCCTTCACGCCTTCCGGCAACACGCCGCTCCAGCGCGGCCCCACCAGGGCGAAATAGCCCTGTGTGGTGCCGGTAGTCCTGCGCCCGATATGCTCAACCTCCGCATACAGGTTGGTCACGGCGATGGTGAAATAGCGTCCGGCTGTGTCCGGTGTGTGCAGGATCAGCGGCTCGGCGCTGATATCAAACCAGCCGCTGAAGTACAGGGTGTCGTTATTGGGCGCGCGCAGATTACCGGCGTTATGGGGCCCCACGATATCGGGGTAGCGGTACAGGCGGTTAACCGGGGCATAGACCTGCTGCTGCGGGGAAATGCGGTGCGTCTCGTTATGCATCTGCTTGTGCATGTCGACGATGGGGTAGCCATACAGGACCGCCAGCGTACCGACATGATAGGCCATCTGCTCCGCGATCAGCTCGTCGTTTTTCTTTTGCTGCGAGCTGACGATGGTGGCGAGGTTGAAATTCAACGCCAGCGCGATCGCAACCACTGCAAGCGCGGCGGCGCTTAGCCAGATTTTCCTTGAGCGGATGTTAATTGTCAGTATCCCTGAAATGCCTCGAAACGACCCTGGCGGCCGACTGCTCAGCGGGCGCCGGCGGAGGTAATCCAGTGTTATCCGCCGATAATTTCATTCAAACCTTCAATGACGCGAACCAATTCTTCGGGGTCAATACTGCCAATTTTTTTACCGATTCGCTCGACTGAAAGCGTGCGAATCTGACTGATCTTGATCCAGGAACGCTTGGGCAATTTTGCTCCTGAGATTTCGTGCGTGAGTGGAAAGCCCGCACGTTGCTCCTGGCTCGTGAGCGCCATGGCAATAACCGTTCCGGAGCGCTCGTTGAAAATATTCTGGCTGAGAATAAGAACCGGGCGCTCGCCCGACTGCTCTCGCCCAATCGTCGGGTTCAGATCTGCCCAGCGAACCTCTCCTCTCAATATTTTGGCCATGCAGCCATTTCCTCTGACAGCCCCTCGTCCGCCATGGCTTTCTCAAAGGCCGGGTCAAGCTTGGCGCACTCCTCGGCCAGGCGGCCACGCTCAAGCCGCTCCAGCTTTTCCTGCACGGCTTCCTGGATGGCCCTGCTACGATTTCGATAAATCTTCCGTCTCACTAAGGCATCAACTCTGGCGAGCACCCCTTCCTCGATGGAGATGGCTACTTTTGTCTGGCTCATGGCTGACGCCCTCCTGGGTATGACAATTTAGCATACCTTGCGACCGACTCCGCCGCAAGGCTGGTGAGGCAGTAGAAACACATCAGAGCAGACCATTTTTTTGTTCTGGTGTGTGTTAGTCGTAGCGCTCAGCGGGCGTCGGCGCCGGCCTGCAGCAGTACCTTACCGAAATTCCTGCGGTCCTGGATGTAATGGTGGGCAGCGGCGGCCTCCTCGAACGGAAATACCTTGTCCACCACCGGCGCCAGTGCGCCCTCCCCCAGCAGCCGCACGAGCTCGACCATGTCGGGGGTCAGGCGATCGAACTGGTCGAACAGGCGGCCCATATTGGTGCCGAACACGCCGCGGTTGTTGTTGAGCAGGGACAGCGGGTGAAACCACGGGGTGGTGACCGCCGCCTTCAGCAGCGCCAGCAGGTTCATCCGCTCGCCCTGCACGCTGTCGGCCATGCCGAACAGGAACAGCCGACCCAGCGGCGCGAGGCAGCGGTAACTCTTGCGGAATGAATTGCCGCCCTGGGGGTCGAGCACCACGTCCACACCCCGCCCCGCCGTGTAGCGCATGACTTCCTTTTCAAAGTCCTGGCTGCGGTAGTCGATGCAATGGGCGTAGCCGAGTTCCTTCAGGCGCAGGTGCTTGCCGGCGCTGGCGGTACCGATGGCGACAGCGCCGCGCCACCTGCAGATCTGCAGCGCGGCGATGCCGACGCCGCCCCCGGCGGAATGCACCAGCACGGTCTCACCCGGCTGCAGGGAGCCAAGGCGGACCAGCATGGTCCAGGCAGTGGCGTAGTTCACCGGCAGCGCCGCGGCGGCCTCCAGGGACACGGCTGCCGGCACCTTGTGTACCCAGGCGGCGGGCACTACCACGCTGTCGCTGTAGCCACCGAAGCGGGTGAAGGTGAGTACCCGCTCGCCTGCGCTGAAACCCGTCACCCCGGCGCCCACCTGGTCGACGACACCCGAGACCTCATAGCCCACCACGCAGGGCACGGGCGGGGCATCCGGGTACTGGCCCATACGGGCCTGGATGTCGGCGAAATTGATACCGGCAAAGGCGACCCGAATGCGCAACTGGCCGCTGCCCGCCTGCGGGTCCGGCGCCTGGCGCAGCTGCAGGGTTTCGGGCGCGCCCTTGGCGGTGATCCATACCTGTTTCATGACGGTGCTCCCGACCTGCGACCGCAGGCCTCGATGGCGAGCCGCGCGAAGCTCTGCGGATCATCCTCCTGGATGAAGTGACCCCCGCGCAGGGTGGTGTGGGGCTGGCCGAGGCTGCCCGGGATTCGCTGCCGGAACCTGGCGTCGCCGCCGCGGGTGACCGGGTCGCCGTCACTGAAACAGCAGATGAATGGTTTCTGCCACTGCTCGAATACGGTCCAGGCGCGCTGGTTCTCCGCGACGCTGGGCATATGCGGCTCCACCGGCACCAGTGACGGGTAGACCCGCACCGCCGCCTTGAAACTGCTGTCGGGGAAGGGGGCGTCGTAGGCCGCAACTTCCCCCGGGGAAAGCCGGCGCCGGGTCCCGCCCTGGACAATCCGGCCAATAGGAAACCAGGGGCTGTAGCGCGAGAACGCGCGCCAGATCCTGAATGCCGGTGGTGCCCCGGTGCCGGTGGGCAGGCCGCCGTTGCTGAGCAGGATACGGCCGAAGCGCTCGGGCGACTCCGCCGCCAGGCGCAGGCCGATCAGGGAGCCCCAGTCCTGGCACACCAGGGTGATATCTTTCAGGTCCAGCGCCTCGATCCAGTGGCGAATCCACGCGACCTGCCCGGTGTAACTGTAGTCGCTCCTGGCAGCCGGTTTGTCGGATTTGCCGAAGCCGATCAGGTCCGGCGCCAGGGCGCGCAAGCCGGCGTTCGCCACCGGCCCGATCATGTGCCGGTACAGGTAGGACCAGGCGGGCTCGCCGTGCAGCATCAGCACCGGGGCCGCATCCTTCGGACCCTCATCGACGTAGTGCAGGCGCAACTCGGGGGTGACCTGGTGGTAGTGCGGGGTAAAAGGGTAATCGGGGAGTCCCATGAAACGTGAGTCGGGGGTTCGCAATACTTGCATAGCATATTCCTTCGACAGATGTGGACCGGGATCGGTTACAACCAGCTACACGCTTGACGCCGGGCCCGAGCGACTCAGTGGCACTGGCTGCGAAATTCGGTGGGGGACTTCCCCGTCCAGCGTTTGAAAGCCCGTATGAAATTACTCAGATCGGAAAACCCCAGCATGAACGCAATCTCTGTTATCGACAGACGGCTCTGCTCGATGTAGCCCAGGGCAATTTCGTGGCGGGTCTCATCAAGCAACTGCTGGAATGACCGCCCTGCCCTGGCCAGCTTGACCTGCAGTGTGCTCGCGCTCATATGTACGCTGGCGGCTACGTCCGTCCGACTGAATCTTCCCGCACTCAGGCCCGAGACGATATGGACCCTGACCCGGCTGACGATATCGTCGCGATCCAGTTTTTCCAGGTAGCGCAGCACTATCTGGTCGTTGTGCAGGGCCAGCTCCCTGCTCGCGCCGGCCAGCGGTTGGCGCATAGTGGCCAGGTCGAAGTAGAGGCACAGCGACGCCCGTCCGAACTGCACCGGGCAACCGAAGTAGTCCAGGTAGGGGGCATCGCCGCCCGCTGGAATGGGGCGCCTCAACTCCAGCCGCAGCGGCAGCAGTTCTTGCTGGCAAGTCATGCGCATGAGGCGCAGTACCAGGGCGGCAAACATGTCCTCAGTTTCGAAACACAGGCTGGTACTTCTCGCTTGTGCCTCCAGCTTCAGCTCCACGCCATCATCGCCGAGACTATAGCTCGCGCTTTGGGCCACCAGGTTCCAGTAGCGCACAAGACGCTTACAGAATTCCTCCAGGGTCTCACTGGCGAGCAGGGCATAACCCAGTGCATGCAACATACCCGGCAAGATATAGCCGGCCACGCGCAGGCCGAAATAGGGGTCGCCGGTGGCAGCCACCGCCCCCTCGTAGATCGCGTTGATATCCGAGTCGGTGATGCGCAGCATCGGATCATTACTGCGCACCTGTTCCACCCGGGCCGCACGCAGGACTTCCCCCGGATCGGCGCCGGCGGCTTCCAGTGCCAGCGCAATGGCCTGGGTGTAGCCCGCAAGCGTGGTGGGTTCGGCTGAGGCCATTGCCTGGCGCATTACGGCCGGGGCCGTCCGGCGGGCGTTAGCGCCTCGCAAAGACAGCTTCCCAGGCCGAAATGCCAGGCAAGTCTGTTACCCATTGGTAGAATCTTCAGCAGAATTGACCCCTTTTTTAACATGGCCCCAGGCAAACCACCAGTGCCTGCGCATGTTCTTCCCTGGCGAACCACCTAACGCCAGGCGCGCAACCCTGGCAGCAAGTTCGCCGCAAATGACAGCTGAAACGTTGATCCTGACAGGGTGGCAG
>JBFZEF010000314.1:0-3156 GCA_041307045.1 Halioglobus sp. | reverse complement strand
ATGCCAGGGCTATTCCATCATAGACATCGCCGACGACAACCGTGAGCTGTGAAAGAGCACTACCTGCCTGCTCGACCAGCTTGTCCTTGTTGCGAACGAAAACCGTCATGTCGTGGCCGCGTTCAAGTCCCAGCCGCAAGAGTCTCTGCCCGCTATTGCCGGTGGCACCCAGTAGCAGAATTTTCACTTTTCATGTCTCCCGTTTTAGTTTGAACGCTGCGCAGCGCTAAGCGCGGTTTTATGTCAGGCATGCTGTTCGGGTAGCGAAGCAAAATCAGGCTAACCGTGTCAGGCGCCACTTACAACAGCGGCGTATGCTTCCTATGGTCGGTGTATTTCCTGTAACAGCCATCCTGGCCAGCGCCGATTCCCGGGCATTGGCGGTGCGCGGCTCTGCAATGGCTTGCTTTTTCCACGGTGATCCCTAGAATACAAAAAAAGCAATCGTGACTGTTTGTAATGGAGTGGCGTCCCGCACTGCGCCCGCTGCCTCTCCACATAATTTTCCCTGTCGAAGACACCGGTCACCCAGGCCTGGCAGGCACCCAGATAACAACCAACATGCCCGGGAATGCGCAATTGGAACAGAGGCGCCACAACCAACATTTCATCCTCGCCGCCAGGCCCGTGGGCAGTATCAGGCCCGGCGATTTCGAGCTTGTGGAAGCCCCGATGCCCGTGCCGGGCGATGGCGAAGTACTCATTCAGACCCGTTATCTCGCGGTTGAGCCTGCCATGAAAGGCTGGATGGAGGCGCGGGTGGATTACGTGGCGCCGCTGCAACTGGGCGATGTCATGCGCGGTAATGGCCTCGGCTGCGTAGTGGAATCGAGTCATCCGCAATTCCCCCCAGGTACCCTCGTCATGGGCCCTTTTGGCTGGCGTCGATACCTGGTCAGCGATGGGCGCAGGGTACCGCTCAGCGTTTTACCGGCTGGTGTGGCGCCGACGGCGGCCATGAATGTGCTGGGCATTACCGGAATCACCGCTTATTTCGGCATGCAGGAAATCGGCAGGCCTCAGCCTGGGGATACGGTCGTAGTCTCTGGCGCCGCCGGGGCCACCGGGTCAGTCGCGGGGCAGTTGGCGCGTATTGCGGGCGCCCGGGTGATCGGCATCGCCGGCGGACAGCATAAGTGCGAGTGGCTGCTGTCGGAGCTCGGTTTTGACGCCGCCATCGACTACAAGTCGGAGGACGTGGCCGCTCGCCTGGCTGCGCTCTGCCCCGGTGGGCTGAATGTCTTTTTCGATAATGTCGGCGGCGAGATTCTGGACATCGCGCTGGCAAACCTGGCCGACCGGGCGCGCGTGGTGCTCTGCGGCGGTATTTCCCGCTATAACACCCGCGGCCCCATTGCCGGGCCGGCCAATTATTTCAACCTCATCTATCGCCGTGCGCGCATGGAGGGCTTCATCGTGCTCGATTACCAGGCGCGGTTCCCCGAGGCGACAGCGGCCCTGGCAGGGTACCTGGCCTCGGGGGAGTTACGACATCGTGAGACGGTGCTGCCGGGCTTCGCGCAGCTGCCGCAGGCGCTGATGAATCTGTTCGCAGGTGGCAATATGGGAAAGCAGCTGGTTGCCGTCGACATCCAGCACAATTGAGGGGCGTGAAATGAAAGCAGCAGTATTCAAGGGCGCGGGCCTGCCGATGCAGATCGAGGAGATCGCCGACCCCTCTCCGGGGGAGCGGCAGCTGGTAGTGCAGGTTGCCTATTGCGGCATCTGCGGTACCGATCTGCACTCTACCCGGGAGGGGCCGGCCATGCTGCCGTGCAACTCGGTCCTCGGGCATGAATTTGTCGGAGAGGTGGTGGCCCTGGGCGGGGGCCTGCAGGGCAGTTGGCAGCGGGGCGACCGGGTCTGCGCGCTGCCCTTTATCAGCTGCGGCCACTGCCCGGCCTGCACCTCCGGCAGGCCATTTGAGTGCAATACCCTGTCCTGTATCGGCCTGGATGCTCCCGGTGGTTTTGCGCAGTATGTCACCACCGCTGAGTGCAATACCCTGAAGTTGCCTGACGCCCTGGGTACCCGGGATGCGGCCCTCGTCGAGCCTCTCGCGGTGGGCCTGCACGCAGTGCGCGCGAGCGGCCTGCGCGCCGGGCAGCGGGTTCTTATCACCGGAGCCGGGCCCATCGGGCTGGCGGTGGCATTGTGGGCGCGTTTCATCGGTGCCAGTGATATCGTGGTCAGCGAGCCCGCCGTCCAGCGGCGCGATCTCGCCCTGTCCATGGGTGCAACCGCGGTGCTGCAGCCAGGCGCCGACCTGGCGCAGCAGTATGCCGAAATTGCCGGCGGCCCGCCCGAGGTGTTGTTCGAGTGTGTCGGCGCCCCCGGCCTTATCCAGCAGTTTATCGACATCGCGCCGCGCCGGGGTGTGCTGGTGCCTGTGGGCGTGTGTGAACAACCCGACACCATCCTGCCGTTCCCGGCGCTGATCAAGGAGCTTTCCATTCGCTTCGCCATCGCCTATACCCGCGCCGATTACGAGACGGTAATTGCCATGCTGGCACAGGGGCGGATCAGTGCAACACCGATGGTGACATCGGTGGTATCGCTGGACGAGATGCCGGCTGCCTTCGAGGCATTGCGCTCCCCTTCCGATCAGTGCAAGGTACTGACGCGACTGCACTGAGGCCGCTGGTGGCGCTTGCCGGGAGAGATGACAACAATGACTGCAGAGCTTAGGCTGTGAGCGACTGGAATATAGGCGAGGCGATCTACCGCTTCGGTGACAGCCCGGTTGCGGATCAGCCTGCGTTGATCCATGGCGACCTGGTGATTTCTTTCCGGGAGTTGCGCCGGCGGGCCTGTGGTATCGCTTCCTATCTCAGGTCCCTGGATTTGCCCACGGGCGCCCACGTCGGTCATTACCTGCGCAACTCCAATGCGTATATGGAGGCCTTCACCGCCACTGCGCTGGCTGGCCTGGCCCATGTGAACGTGAATTACCGCTACCTCGACGAGGAGCTGATCGGGCTCTGCAACAGCCTGGATATCCGCGTGCTGGTGTACGATGCCGAATTTGCCGACCGGGTGGCCGCGATCCGGGAGAGCCTGAAGCAGACTGTCGCTTTTATAGAAGTATGCAGCGCTCTCCCGGCTGACTTCGCCGTAGCGCTGGACTCGCTCTACGACCTGGGAGCTGCGAGTTTC
>JBFZEF010000308.1:0-6743 GCA_041307045.1 Halioglobus sp. | reverse complement strand
AGCGATTTCATCAACTGGTCCGGGTTCGTGAGCTACCCGTTGCCGGTGCAGAAAGGCGGCGTGCCCATCGTCATCGGGGGTGCCAAGGGCAAGGCCTTCGAACGCATCGCCCGCTACGGTGACGGCTGGTTCGCCCCCACCAACGACGCCGCCAGCCTCGCGCCGATGCTGGCGGAGCTGAAGGCCGCCTGCAGTGAGCATGGGCGCGATTACAGCAGCGTGGAAATCACATCGATGTGGGACGGCAAGGGGGGCATGGATGCGATAAAAGCCTTCGAGGATATCGGCGTAGCGCGGGTAGTCGTACCGCTGTTCCTGCTGGGGCGAGACCCGGTTGCCGGTATTAAAACCCTGGCCGCGGATATCATTGCGAAGCTGGCCTGAAGCTGTCCCCGGCCCGCTCCTGGCGGGCGTAGAACAGGCTGAGCGATACGACGATCGGCAGGCTTGAGATTATGGTCACCAGCAACATCAGCGCAACCCGCGGGTCGCTGAAGTTCTGGCCGGCGATAATCATGGCGGCAGCCATGTTTGGCTGGCCGCAGCTCAGTGACAGCATTCGGCGCGCCGCCGGGCGAGGGCCGCCAAGCAGCCAGCCGCCGCAGGCAGCCAGGGCGATGAACAGGGCCGCCGCCCCAAAAGCGCCGCCCCTGGAAATTTCCCGGAGTTCCTGCCAGTGCAGTATCGGTAGCAGGATCAGAATCAAGAGCATGCTGAGTGTCGACAGCCGCTGCATGGGCAGCTGCAATCTGCTCGCGACGCGAGCCAATCGGTGTTTCACTTGCAGCCCCAGCAGCAGGGGAACGAGCACAGTGCAGACCAGGGTGAGAATGATCGGCCCGGGCCCCACACTCACCTCATCCAGCAGGAGTGGCAGCAGCAATGGTTGGCTCACCACACCCGCCAGCAGCAGCACCACCAGCAAGCCGACCGCGAGCGCCGCATTACCCCTGGCCAGGCTCGCCAGTTTAATCAGCGCCGGGCCACCTGGAGCGGTGGCCAGTATGAGCATCCCCGCCCTCAGTACGGCATCGAGCTGCAGCAGCCAGGCGACGGCAAGCGCCAGCGCGGGGAGCAGGACCAGGTTGGCCAGCAAGGCGCGGGCAAGCCATTGCCCGTCGTTCATAGCCAGTACAATCTCGCGAGCGCTGAGCAACAGGCCAACGTTGCACATGGTCGAGACGACAAAGACGAGCACCAGGGACTGCGTCACAAATTCCATCAAACGCTGGCCTCTGCTGGTGGATTGTTACTTTTTTCAAGTGTACCAGACACTTTTCTCATTTTACGTATCCTGCTCGATATTGCCCAGGCTGAGGTTCAACAGGACCGGGAACCCTTATAGCCTTACAATGGGCCTGGCAAGTAAATCGGGGGCTGGTCGACATATGGGTTCCACCGGTGCAGAAAGGCGCTCGAATTCAGCAGTTTGCGTGCTAGCGCTGCTCTTCTTCCCTGGCGCGGTCATCGCCCAGGACCTGGAGCCGCGCACCTATAGCAACCTGCCTGTGGGCCAGAACTACCTGCTGGCTGGCTACGCCTACTCGGAAGGCGAAATCACCCCTGCACCCTCGGTTCCGATCAAGGACATCGATCTCACCCAGGACACCTTTGTCGGCGCCTATGCCCGGACCATCGACCTGGGGGGCAATTCAGGTAAAGTCGATGTGCTGTGGTCGCGGGTCTGCCTGGAG
The DNA here is from genome assembly GCA_041307045.1 of Halioglobus sp. GTDB lineage: Bacteria > Pseudomonadota > Gammaproteobacteria > Pseudomonadales > Halieaceae > JARRPM01. The sequence continues at coordinate 5,049 of JBFZEF010000308.1, read as the reverse complement.
GGTGAGGGTACATTAGGTGAACAGACTATCAGGGGCGACCGCTGTGGCACCTCGGATCCAAGGGCGCGCCTGACCTACCTGTTCTACGGCGCCCCGGCCATGAACCTGGCCGAGTTCAAGGCAACCCCGATCAGCCGGGTGATCGGCGTCAGCCTCGCGGTGAGCCCGCCCCTGGGTGATTACAATGAAGAAAACCTCATCAACAGTGGCAGCAATCGCTGGACCTTCAAGCCCGACGTCGGCATCTCCAACCGCCACGGCGACTGGAGCCTCGAGGCATCGTTCGGTGCGAGGTTGTTTACCGACAACGACAGCTTTTTCGGTCAGACAAAGCTGGAACAGGAAACCCTTTACCAGGTTCAGGGTAACGTCATCTATCATTTTCCCGCGGGGCGATGGCTGTCGCTCGACGGCAATTACTTCTGGGGCGGGAAGACGAAGAAGGATGGGGTCGAGGCAGATGACCTGCAAAAAAATTCGCGGGTCGGCCTCACCCTGGGCTGGCCGCTGAGCAACCAGTATTCAGTGAAGTTTTATGCCAACCGCGGTCTCGTCACCCGCATCGGCAATGACTCGGACACACTGGGCCTGGCATTGCAGTACCGCTGGGGGGAGTAGGCGCAACCTGGGCAGCGCTCAGAGCCCGAACGACAGGTTCGCCTGCTCTTGGGCGCAGTCCCCCGTCGCTGTCAAACCGTTCTTGCGAGCGCTGGCGATATCCTCTCTGGCAGCCGCCATCGCCTGCAGAAATTCCGCATTCGCATGCAGGGTGGCGACTGCGGCCGCGCCCACCATGCGCCCTGCGACCACATCGCTGTACCAGTGCACATTGCAGACCATACGGCTCTCACCGTATGCCCTGCCCCGCGCCAGCAGCGCCTCGGCCCGCTCTGGCGCGAGTTCCGCCAGCATCAGCGCCCAACCCCAACCGATTGCGGTGTGGCCGGAGGGATAGGAACCGTCAGTCCTGAGACTCTCCTCCTTGTCAGGCGTACAGATCGCCTCACCGTTGACCATAAAAGGGCGCGCCCGGGCATAGGCGTTCTTGGCGGAATAGCTCGCCAGGCCGATATCCGACAGGGTCCTGCGCAGCAGCATGTAAAGGGCGGGGGTTTGCGCTTCGCTGATCGGTATATCCAGGGCGCAGGAAAACGTATCCGCGACGGCGGGAAAGGAGAGATGCGCATCATGCTTCGCCATTTCCCAGCGCGGGGTGTCGCGCAGGGTCGTGGCATAGGCACTGGCCTGGTCATCAAGCTGTTGCCTGGCACTGCCTTCCTGCGGGGCGGCCGGCACAAACACCACACTTTGCAGCGCCGGCTTCAACGGCAGGTAGCCCTGCAAGACCCCCGGCATGATCTCCGGCACCGGTGCCGCAACTTTTTGTGGCGTCTCCAGCCCGGCGCAGGCAGCCAGGCTGCAAACCAGGGCAATGTGCACCGGTAGTTTCGAGAATTTGTTCATCATGCGGGAACCTCCACTGGACGATGTCCTGCGCAGGGTAGCGCATTTGGACGCAAAAGCGGAAGCTGCTAGAGCCAGTCCTCCGGATAACTGCGCAGGGCCTCTCCCCCCTCGAGGATAGCGGCGCAATGGCCGCTGGCTCGCGGCAGGATGTTTTCGAGGTAGAACCGCGTGGTTGCCTGCTTGCGAATATAGAAGGGGTTGTCACTGCCGGCAGCGATTTTCATCGCACTGAGCACTGACGCGCGCGCCATATGCCAGGCGCCCATGACATAGCCGAGCTGCATCAGGTAATCAAAGGCCTTGCCCATGACCATAGCCTGGTTCCCGGTGTACTGTGCAAGCAGGTAGGTGGTGGTCCGGCGCAATCCGTCCAGAGCGCGCTGCAGGGCTGCGCCCATATCAGCCAGATCCCCGACGCAGGCGGAGACAGTGGCATCGACTTCCGCCAGCAGGGCCGCCATGGCCGCACCGCCGTCGCGGCAGAGCTTGCGCGCCACCAGGTCCTGGGCCTGGATGCCGTTGGTGCCTTCGTAAATCGGGGCAATGCGCACATCGCGCAGGTACTGGGCGGCGCCGGTTTCCTCAATGTAGCCCATGCCCCCGTGCACCTGTATACCCAGCGATGCCAGCTCCACGCCGATTTCGGTCAGCCAGCCCTTGATGACCGGGGTCATCAGGTCGATACGTTTCTGTTGCGCCGGCTCCGCGAAGTGGTGCGCCCGGTCAAGGGTAACCGCTTCCGTATAGGCGAATGCGCGCATGGCCTCATTGAGTGCCCGCATGGTAAGCAGCATCCGCTTCACATCGGGATGGCGGATGATCGGCACGCCGCCCTGCACTCGCTCCCGCGCCCAGGTCACGGCCTGCTGGTAAGCGGCCTCGCCCGCACTGAGACCCTGCAGACCGATTTTCAGGCGCGCCTCGTTCATCATGGTGAACATGTAGCGCATGCCCTGGTGCTCCTGGCCAACCAGGTAGCCTATGGCTCCCTCCATGTCGCCGAAGGCCATCACGCAGGTCGGGCTGCCGTGAATACCCATCTTGTGCTCGGTCGAGACGGGATAGACATCGTTGCGCCTGCCCAGGCTGCCGTCCTCGTTGACCAGGAACTTGGGCACTATAAACAGGGAGATCCCCTTGCTGCCCTCCGGTGCATCGGGCAGCTTTGCCAGCACCAGGTGGACGATGTTGTCGGCGGCATCGTGATCGCCCCAGGTGATGAAAATTTTCTGGCCATAGAGGCGGTAGTAGTCTGCCTCGGGTATCGCCCGAGTCTTCAGTACGCCAAGGTCAGAGCCGGCCCCCGCCTCGGTGAGGTTCATGGTGCCGGTCCACTCCCCGCTGTACATCTTGGCCAGGTAGGTGTGCTTTTGCTCCTCACTGCCATGAATGCTTAGGGTCAGGGCGGCGCCGATCGACAGTATCGGCGCCAGTGCGATCGCCATATCGGCGCTGTTCCACATTTCGCAGGCCGCGGTGGTGTAGATTTCCGGAAGCCCCTGGCCGCCGTACGCCACCGGTGCGGATATGCCCAGCCAACCGCCCGCCGCCAGCTGCCTAAACGCGTCGGCATAACCGGGGGAGAGTGTTACCGCGCCGTCGGTACAGCTGGCCGGATGTTCGTCACCCACCCGGCGCAAGGGTGCCAGCACTTCACCGCACAGGCGTGCCGATTCATCCAGCAGGGCGGTGGTCAACTCGGGACCCACTCCGGCCTCGGCGAAACAATCGAGGTCGCCCAGGCTGGTTTCAATCTCGCAAAGCTCGTCGATCACAAACTGCATATCTTCCAGCGGCGCGTGGTAGCTGCTCATGGCTCAGCCCAGCAGTCGCAGTAACTGCGGGTAGCTGTTCGGGAACAGGCGCGTCATCCAGAACATGGTGCTCGCCTTGTTACCGGTGATGATACGATTGCTGCCCTTGCGCAGGCCGCGAATGATGTCGGCCGCGCAGTGATCGGGGGGCGTCCTCAACAGGTCGTCGGCCTTGCGGGCAAACTCGACGTCTACCTCCGTGGCCGCAGCGCAGGACCGTCCCGTGCGGCCTATATTGGTCCTTATTCCACCGGGATGTACACACACTGCCCGGACACCGCTACCCGCAAGCTCGCTCCACAGGGCCTCGGTGAGGCCGCGCACCGCGAACTTGGACATGTTGTAGGCGCTTTGGGTGGGAAAGGCCAGTAGGCCAAACACGCTGGAAATATTGACGATACAGCCTTCTTTCTGCGCCAGCATCATCGGCAGGAAAGCCTTGGTGCCGTACAACACGCTCCACATATTGACGCCCAGCTGCCACTCGAACTCCTCGATACTGGTGTGTTCGACCGTGCCGAAGATGGTGGCCCCGGCGTTATTGACTATGTAGTGGGCTGTGCCGAAATCCTGCTGGACTGCCTTCGCGTGCGCCAAAAATGCCTCGTTGGAAGAGACATCCAGCGCATAGCCCCGGACGGTAACACCGGGCTTTGCCGCGATCATGGCCAGAGTCTGGTCAAGCCCCGCCGGGTTGATATCCGACAGGGCCAGGCGCGCTCCTTCAGCGGCAAATTGCAGCGCAAGTTCCCGGCCGATACCGGAACCTGCACCAGTAATGACTACGACTTTGTCCTTGAACATAGACGGCTCCGGTCTGGATGGACTCTCTACTTGCTGAGGATGTGAATCGCCACGGCGGCCTCTTCGATGCCCTGCATGCCGCCGCCGTTTTCCTGGATGGCATGGCGCGCGCCCTGCACCTGCCGTTGACCCGCCTCGCCGCGCAGCTGGGTAACCAGTTCGTACAGCTGGCCGATGCCGGTGGCACCCAGCGGGTGCCCCTTGGACTCAAGACCGCCGGAGGTGTTGATGGGGATGCGTCCGCCCAGGGTGAATTCCCCGCGCTCCGCCGCGGGACCGCCACCGCCGAAAGGTACAAAGCCGAGGTTTTCCGCCTGCAGGATTTCGCCCATGGCGGAGGCATCGTGCACCTCGGCGACGTGCATATCCTCAGGCCCGAGACCGGCCTGTTCGTAGGCCTGGTTCGCCGCCAGGTGGCCCACGCTGAGCTCGGGCTGGTCCATGCGGCGATGGGTGAAACTGCGGAGCACGCTGGCGGCGACCCTGATACAGCGCCTGCGGTCGGCGCCTATCCGGCGCATCCCCGCCTCAGTACACAGGATCGCAGCTGCGGCGCCATCGGAAAGGGGCGCGCACATCGGCAGGGTGATCGGGTAGGTGATGGGCGGCGCCGCCAGTATCTCCTCGATGGTGAAGGGCTTGCGAAACTGGGAAAAGGGATTGTGCACCGAGTGAGTGTGGTTCTTGGCGGATACCGCGGCTATCTGGCGCTGGGTGGTGCCCCAGGCCTTCATGTGCTGGCGGCACATCGCCGCGTAGATCTCCATGAACTTGCTGAAGGGTTTGTCCGAGGTGGTGCCCGGCGGCACTTCGACGCCTTCCCCCATCTTTACCAGGGTCTGGTAGTTCTCCTCTGCCCGGCTCACATCCCAGCCGCCCTCGAAGATTGAGAACGCCTTGGCCTTGTCGGGAATGTTCATTTTCTCCGCACCCAGCGCCAGCGCCACGTCGGTGGTACCGGCAC
>JBFZEF010000307.1:0-2924 GCA_041307045.1 Halioglobus sp. | reverse complement strand
GTGCCGGTCGCCCCGGCGATCACCAGCACCCCGCCGTGCACCATGACCGAGAGCAGGTAATTGGCTGCCCCCTTGCTGCGGGGATACTGGCGCGGCGAAAAGCGAGGCCTGACCACGGGCGGCAGAGGACTCTCGAAGAAGCCGCCCAGGCCATTGGTTGCTCTGAGGCCATCCGAGTAACGGGAGATGCGCAGGGTGATCACGTCGCCGTAGGGAGAGGCGGGCGGCATCAGGTAGCTCACCCGTACGCCTTTTCGCTCCACGCCTTCATCGGTTGTGGGAACGACCACCTGCAGCATGGCATCTGCGATGGGATGATCCGGGGTAGGCCCACGCTGCCCGGCCTGATCGATGAGCACCCGCAGGGCGTCCCCTACCCCGCGCGGCGCCGCACCAGCCGGTTGCCAGCCGGTTCCGGTGGTATAGACATACAAATGCCCCAGGTTGATTGCAATGTCCTCGACGTCCGGGCGGGCGACGAACTCGAGCAGCGGGCCGAGGCCGGAGAGCTCGCCGATCAAGCGCAGCAGGAACTCCGGCCCCAGGCGCACCCCGCCATCCAGGAGCGCCCGCTCTTGCACGTTGGCGAACACATTGCGGGCCAGGGTTTCGAGATCGCGCGGGGTGAGAGCCCGCTGCCCGGCCTCAGCAGTCATACGGGCTTTTCCTTCCCTTAGTAGCCGCTGCCACCAGCCTTCGAGTTCGTGCTGCGAGGGGAGTTGCGGGGTAAGCTGCAGGGACCTGCCGGTGATGTCGAAGACGTCCTGAATTTCACTCATCCCTGATCACCGCTTGCGGAAGGAAAACAATCTCCGCCTGCCGTTCACCGGCGCGCTCAGCAGGCCGGTTCGCCGCGCCCCTTCGGTGACGGTGGGCACAAAGTGGGCGGCAAAAGAAAGCAGCGCCTCGGAGAAAGGCGAAAGCTCCTCCAGGTGCTCTTGCCGGTAACGCCAGATCAAGATATCCTTGCGCCGGTCCGAGTTGACTGCCTGGGCTGCGATGCGCGGCTCCACAGCCGGGATCACCCCACCCGGTGACAGGGCCAGCTCGAGGCGGTCTTCACGCAGTGCCTGGGAGAGCAAGCGATGGGCGGTCTTGAAGTCGTCCCCCAGCACCATGTTGTAGCACACCTTGACCCGGCTGCCGACAAACTCCACTGCGGCGCTATGCCCCGCGCCGTATCCAGCACCGTACCCAGCGCCGTTACCGGCAGCGCCGGACAGGGCCTGGATCATGCGGCTGATCCAGCGCCGGGTCTCGGCCAGGTCAGGGATCTCCGGGCGGATGACGATGGCGATTCCTTCGGCTATACGCATAGCAGCGCGGTGCACGGTGTGCGCCGGGTTGTTGCCCACGTCCACCACCACCACGCCGCCGGTGGCCACTCCGGCCTCATACAGGCCTTTGAGCACCTCGGTGACCCGCGCTTCATCGCCCAGCGCCTGGTCGCTCAAGTCGTCGGTGACCAGCCCGGGCAGCACCCGCAGTGTGGGCAGGTCGGGAAGCTGGGTGAAGGCCTGCAAATATGCTGCGCCGGAGGCCACCTCCGCCAGGATCTCCCGCGGCCGGTCTATCTCGCGGCGCAACAGGTTGATCAGGGTGGAATTCACCTTTCCCAGGCGCAGGTGGTACTGCAGCGTGCCGGCGTTGGCGTCCGCGTCCACCAGGTAGGTGGTGACGCCGCACAGCGCCAGCGCGACGGCCAGGTTCACGGCGATGGTGGTCTTGCCGGTGCCGCCCTTGGGGGAAGTCACTGCGATCTTGCGCACTGCCAGGTTGGACCCGATGCGTGCCGCCAGGTCGCTGCCCAGCACCGCCCGACGGTATTGCTCGTCAGCTGCCAGCCCGCCTGCCTCGGCCCGCCGCAACGCCAGGAGCAGATCGCCGATCTCTTTCTCGGAAGGAGGGTAGGCAAAAGCAGGGATGGAGGTGGCGTTCGCCCAGCTGGCCAGCCCATCGCTTGCCCCGGCGATGACAAAGAGCAATTTCCCCCGCTCGGCAGCCCGCACCAGCCCCTCCGGCGTCACCGAGGCCTCCGGTGAGACCACCAGCACGGCCTGGAAGTCAAACAGGTCCAGGTGCTGGGGGGTGAAGGCGGCCAGCTGGGCCGTCACGACATGGTCGTGCTCGCTAAGCGTCAGGTTGAGCCGAGAGCTGACCGTACCGGCGCCGAGCAACAGGATCTGCATGGCTACCTTTCCGGTGTCGAGGTCGGGTTATTCAGAAGGGGCGTTGGGATCGCCGTGCGGGCGATCGCTGTCGCCAAAGCTGCTGCGGTAGCCGAGAGCACCTGCTCGCGATCGCGGCGGAAACGTTCCTCAAAGTCCCAGTAGGTGTAACCGGGTGAGGCTTCCTCCTCACCCCTGGACAGCAGGGAGAGGATCAGGCGGTCGCCTTGCTCCAAGGCCAGGGCGAGCGCTTCCCGGCCTTCGTCCGGCACCAGCAAGATGAGGGTTTTCTCTAAACTCAGGTCGCTGACCGCCGGTGCAGCGACGACCGAGCTGAAGCCCGCCTCCTCGGAGGTCTCCTTTACCGACTCGGATGGCAAGCCCTGCACGGCGATCAGGCGCACGCCCTGCGGGAAGAGGTCCTTGGCCAGCGGCGGGAAGCTGCGCTCCAACCCTTGCCCGGAGGTAGTTGCAGTCACTTCTGGTTCCAGCTGACCATCGATTGTAGGGGTTGGGGATGCCTGTGGGGTGAGGACCAGCAAGGTCCAGCTGGCGGGCGGTACAGGAGTAGCCGGAGCCTGCGGCCGGGAGGCGATCACCACCGTGATCCCCACCAGGTCCCCCGGCAGGAAGGAGCGGGCGTCCGGGGCGATCACGTTCTGGGCCGAGAGCGGCAGGGGAAACAGGCTGTGACCGGGATGCTCTGCCAGCGCCGCCGAAAGGCGCATCCCCTCCCCCACCGGGGCCAGCACGGCA
>JBFZEF010000306.1:0-3334 GCA_041307045.1 Halioglobus sp. | reverse complement strand
CTGCCGTTCCTGTATCGTCGGGCGCGCGCTACTGAGCGGTAGCCGCAACGAAATCCTTTGGCAGCCCGGCCGCGGGCGTGAAACCGTAGAGCTCGACGCCTGGGAGTGCCGCGGCCAGCAGCCGTCGCGCCGCAAACAGGCGCTCGAAGTTGACGCCGGTGCGCAGGCCCTGGCTCTCCAGCAGGAACACCAGATCCTCGGTAACGATGTTGCCGCTTGCCCCGGGCGCGAACGGGCAGCCGCCAATACCGCCCATGGACGAGTCGATCGTTGTCAGCCCTACGTCCAGCGCGGCCATGACATTGGCCAGGCCCTGGCCACGGGTGTTGTGCAGGTGAATACCATGGAGGCGCTCCCTGCCCACCAGCTCCCATAGCTTGCGGGTGTAGTTGCGCACCTGGTTGGGGCTGGCAAAGCCGGTGGTGTCGGCCAGGCCGACTTCATCACAGCCCGCCGCGACCAGCTTCTCGGCCATTTCGAGTACCTTGCGCTCGGGCACCTCACCCTCCAGGGTGCAGCCGAAGGCCGTGGACAGGGAGCCCTCCAGCCTGGGCCGCTGCGACGCGGGCAGCACGTCGATGGCCGCGCGTATGGCGCGCACGTCAGCCAGCACCTGATCGTGCGTGCGGCGCAGGTTCTTCAGGCTGTGGGTCTCGCTGACGGAAAGAGGGATGGTCATCTTGTGGGGGCCGACCACGAGGGCATCGAGAGCACCCCGCAGGTTGGGCACCAGAACGGCCACTGCCAGGCCGGCGATCGAGCGGCCGTGGCTCACCAGCTCCGCGGTGTCGGCAAGCTGTGGCAGCACCGAGGCGGGCACGAAGGAACCCACCTCGATCTCCGGTATTCCCGCCGCCGCCAGCGCGCTGATCCAGGCCTTCTTGGCAGCGGTCGGCATCACCGGCGCGATACTCTGCAGCCCGTCCCGCGGCCCCACTTCGCTGATCTCGATATCTGCTGCGACCACAGGCTGCCCTCCCGGCTGGATAGGTCCGTCGCATCGGGGACGACGCACTTCATTCATTTGATATATTGATATATCATAGTGTCATTATTTCGCTTTTGCCAGTCGGGGAAACGCTTCGCATGCCGAACCAGGCTCAACCGTTGCGCGGAATCAAGGTCGTGGAATTCACCCACATGGTCATGGGCCCCGCCGTGGGCGTGATCCTGGCGGACCTGGGCGCCGACGTTATCAAGGTCGAGCCCCTGGAGGGCGACAATACCCGCCGCCTCAAAGGCAGCGGCGCCGGCTACTTCCCCATGTACAACCGCAACAAGTCCAGCGTCTGTCTGGACCTCAAATCCGCCGAGGGGCTGGCCAGCGCCCGGGCGATTATCGAACGCAGTGACATCATGATCGAAAATTTCCGCCCCGGCGCCATGGACAGGCTGGGGCTTGGTTACGCCAGCGCGAGCGAATCCAACCCGGGGTTGATCTACTGCTCGCTCAAGGGCTTCCTGTCGGGACCCTACGAGCACCGCACCGCGCTGGACGAGGTCACCCAGATGATGGGCGGCCTCGCCTACATGACCGGCCTGCCCGGCAAACCCATGCGCGCCGGCAGCTCGGTGATCGACATCACCGGCGGCATGTTCGGGGTGATAGGCATTCTCGCGGCGCTGCAGGAGCGCCACGCAAGCGGCCGCGGCAGGCACGTCTCCAGCTCCCTGTTCGAGACCACCGCTTTCATTGTGGGACAACATATCGCCCAGGAGGGTGTGCTGGGCGAGGAACCGCTGCCGATGTCAGTGCGCAGCAGCGCCTGGTCGGTGTATGACATTTTTTCCTGCCGGGACGGTGTTCCCGTGTTCGTAGGCGTGGTGAGCGACACTCTGTGGCAGCGCTTCTGCGAGGAGTTCCAGCTGGACGACTTCGCCGCGAACCGGGCAATGGACAGCAATAACCAGCGGGTGAAACAGCGCGATGTGATCATTCCCCGCATCCAGGCGCTCTTCTCTACCCTGGAGAAGGCGGAACTGATGGCCAGGCTGGATCGGGCGGGCGTCCCCTTCGCCCCGATCAACAAACCCATCGACCTCGCGAGCGACCCGCACCTGCTGCAGGGCGGCGGCCTGGCCGATGTTGTACTGGACAACGGTGAAACCATCAAGCTGCCCGGCCTGCCGCTGGAATTCGACGGGGAAAAACCGGCGCAGCGCAAGGCCCTGCCGCAACCGGGCCAGGGTGCCCGCGAACACCTGCGCGCCCTGGGTTTCGCCGAGCAGGATATCGATCGCCTGGTGGCGCAGGGCGTGATGATCGCCCACTGATCCGGCGCGCCCTTTACCGCTGCCGCGTGGATAGCCTCACACTGACCACGCTGCGCCGGTCAGCTTGCCGGCACCAGGCGCAGGAGTCTCCCCTTGCGTTCATCGGTCAGCAGGTAGATGGCGCCATCCGGCCCCTGGGCGACATCGCGGATCCGCTCACCCAGTTCTTTCTTCAGCAGCCGCTCCTCGTGCACCACCCGCTCGCCGTCGAGTTCGAGCCGCACCAGCTGGTCAAATTTCAGCGAACCGATCAGCAGGTTGCCCTGCCAGGCCGGAATGCGCTCATCCACAAACAGCATGCCGCTCGGTGCGATCGACGGCACCCAGAAGTGAAGCGGCTGCTCCATGCCGGCCTTGTGGGTGCCTTCGCCGATGCTGCCGCCAATGTACTCCTTGCCGTAGGTGATTACCGGCCAGCCGTAGTTGTTGCCGGCGCGGCTGATATTGATTTCGTCGCCGCCGCTCGGGCCGTGTTCGTGGGTCCACAATTCGCCGGTCTGCGGGTGCAGCGCCGCCCCCTGCAGGTTGCGATGGCCTATCGACCAGATCTGCGGCAGCGCGCCGGCGCGACCGGCGAAGGGATTACCCTCGGGCACCGAGCCGTCATCGTTGATGCGCACCACCTTGCCGTGATGGTTGTCGAGGGTCTGCGCATCGTCGCGGCGCTTATAACGATCTCCGAGGGTGACAAACAGCGTGCCATCGCGGGCAAACACCAGCCGCGAACCGAAGTGGGCCGAACTGTCGAATTTCGGTTGCTGGCTGAAGATCACCTCGACCTCGCGCAGCGCATTGCCATCGAGCCTTCCCCGCGCCACCGCCGTGCTGTTGCCGCCATCGCCCGGTTCGCTGTAGCTGAGGTAGACCAGGCCGTTATCGGCGAAACCGGGATGCAGGGCGACATCGAGCAGCCCGCCCTGCCCGCCCGCCGCCACCGGCGGCACACCGTCCAGCGGCGCCGAAAGCGAGCCGTCGGTCGCGACGATACGCAGCCTTCCAGGTCGCTCGGTGACCAGCACCCGACCGTCGGGCAGGAAGGCCATGCCCCACGGATTTTCCA
>JBFZEF010000304.1:0-8686 GCA_041307045.1 Halioglobus sp. | reverse complement strand
TAGGACCCACCAACAGGATGTTGCTCTTGCCCAGTTCCACGTCCTGGCTGCGGCCCTGGCTGTGGCGGAGGCGCTTGTAGTGATTATAGACGGCGACGGAAAGCACTTTTTTGGCGCGTTTCTGGCCGATGACGTACTCGTCCAGTATCGCGTTGATTTCCCTGGGTACGGGGAGGTGGTCTCCGGCAGCGTCATTGCTGTTTTCCTGGACTTCCTCGCGAATAATGTCATTGCAAAGGTCCACGCATTCATCACAGATGAACACGGAAGGCCCGGCTATGAGCTTGCGGACCTCATGCTGGCTTTTGCCGCAGAAAGAGCAATAAAGCAGCTTGCCGCCGTCACTGGAGTTGGAGGTTTTTTCGCTCATTCGGCCGCCCTACGCCTTATAGATGTACGCCTCATCACCGTGCATCCTACGATGAAGTCTTTTGCGGCCATTTGCAAGCCCTCAAGGGGTGCAAAAGCCGGTTAAACCGATCATTTCGCGGCACCCATCACGGGCCGGGGCCGTGGCTGGGTCGCGGGATGCTTCGGGCTACTTCCCCGGCACGATATTACTGCGCTTGGCCAGAACTTCGTCGATCAGGCCGTATTCCAGGCTCTGGGTGGCGTTCATGAAACGATCGCGCTCGGTGTCCCTCTCGATCACTTCGAGGCTTTGCCCGGTGTGCTCCGCCATCAGCTCATTGAGGCGCTTGCGAATGATGAGGATTTCCTTGGCCTGGATTTCAATGTCCGTGGCCTGCCCCTGGGCACCACCGCTGGGCTGGTGAATCATGGTGCGGGCATTGGGCAGGCAGTAGCGCTTGCCCTTGGTGCCTCCGCAGAGCAGGAATGCCCCCATGGATGCCGCCTGCCCGATGCACATGGTGCTCACATCGGGTTTTATAAACTGCATGGTGTCGTAAATGGACAGCCCTGCGGTCACCGAGCCGCCGGGGGAATTGATGTACAGGTGGATGTCCTTGTCAGGGTTCTCGGACTCCAGAAACAATAACTGGGCAACGATGAGATTGGCCATATGGTCCTCGACCGGGCCAACCATGAAAATCACCCGCTCCTTCAACAACCGGGAGTAGATATCGTACGAGCGCTCACCGCGCGCAGTCTGCTCAACTACCATGGGAATCAGTCCCAGGCTCTCCGTGGTATTCCTGTATTGCCCGTTGAACTGAGATGGCATGCGTCCCTTCCCCTGGTTAAGGTCGATCAATTATGTGCAGTCGGCGACCGACTACTTCGGTGGTCAAGCCTCTCGCTGCCCCTGGGCAAGCGCCTCCTGGTAACTACAAGGCTTTTCTATTACATGGGCATTGCCCAGTAACTTTTCAACCATCTGGTCCTCAAGCACCCTGGATTGCACCGATGCCAGTTGGTCCTGGTTCGAATAGTACCAGTTGATCACCTCTTCAGGATCCTGGTAGGTTGACGCCATCTCCTCAATGATCTCGCGCACTTTGCCAGCGTCTACCTTGAGAGCGAACTTATCCACAAGTTCAGCCAGGACCAGGCCGAGCTTGACCCGTCGCTCGGCATTCTCCTTGAACATATCATCCGGCAAGAGAGCCTTGAGATCCAGATTCTGCCCTCCCGCCCCGCCGAACTGCTGGAACATCTGGTTGCGCATCGCCTCGATTTCACGCCTGACCAGAGCCTTCGGCACCTCCAGCGACTGGTGGGCCTGGGCTAGAGCATCCATGACCTGCTGCTTGACCTTGCCCTGCACGGCGTTTTTGAGTTCGCGCGCCATATTCTGTCGAACTTCGCTGCGAAACTTTTCCAGCCCGCCCTCCTCGACACCATACTTCGCAAACAGCTCTTCGTTCAGCGCGGCGGGGACCAACTCCTGCACCTTGTTCAGCTTGACCCTGAACTCAACGGCGGCGCCTCTCAACTCCTCGCTGTGATAGTCGTCCGGGAAGCTCAACTGCAGGATCTTCTCCTCGCCGGCCACCATTCCGACTATGCCGCTTTCGAATCCCGGAATCATACGGCCTGAACCCAGCCCCAGATCACTGCCGGTCGCGCTGCCACCGGCAAATTCCACACCGTCGCGAGTGCCGTGATAATCAATATTGACCTGGTCGCCCTCGGCAGCGGCCCTATCAACCGATTCCCAGCTGCCCTGCTGTTTACGGAACACCTCGATAATATTATCCACATCAGAATCGGTAACCTCGGCAACGGGTCTCTCGACGCTGAAGTCCTTGATCTCAAGCACTTCCACCTCTGGAAATACTTCGAAGGTGGCTACATATTCCAGATCCTTCCCCGCTTCCAGGTTTCTGGGCTCGATGCTGGGTTGGCCGGCAGGTCGCAGTTTTTCCTGAATCACCGCCTCCTGAAAAGACTGGCTCATTACCTCGCCCAGCACCTCCTGGCGCACCCCCGCACCGAAGCGCTGGCGCATCACTTTCATGGGGACCTTACCGGGACGAAAGCCCGCCAGGCGGACATTGCCCGCGGCCTTCTGCAGCCTGTTATTGACCTCGGAGTCAATGCGTTCCGCCGGTACGCCAACAGTCAAACGACGCTCCAGGCCTGAAGTCGTCTCGATAGAAACCTGCATGGTATTTCCTCTGCTACAATCCGAAAGGTGTTGAACGCCGGTGGCGGTCACTCAGTTTGGGCAGCCGCGCGAGCTGAAGAAGGCCACGCAGACTGTCACTTTACTACTGGTGCGGAAGGAGAGACTCGAACTCTCACGCCTTGCGGCACTGGAACCTAAATCCAGCGCGTATACCAATTTCGCCACTTCCGCAGTATACCCACGCCTGTGGTGCCGGCCGATATCGAGTTAGAATATCTATTACATTATCTTGATAACCAATTGATTATTGGCAAGTTATGTCGCACCTCAACCGACTTTTGAGGCAGTCACAAGGGCGCAGATTCTGCCACAAAGCCCTGGCCGGTTCAACCACTTAACCGCGGGGTTTCGCCAGCAGCAGAACCGCTGGCGGCGAGGCCTGCAGGACCTGCAGATCGCCGCTCCAACCGTGCGGCAACAACACCGCCTGCTCGGCGCCGTACTGACTTCCCTCCAGTTCGAGGACCCCTGTCACAACCAGCAGCAGGGCATAGCTCGGCCCGGACTCCACCCGCCAGCGCATGCCGGGGTTTATAGCCAACCGCCACACTTCGAAATCGGGAAAGTCCACGATCTGTTCGACCTTGACGCCCGAGGGGGCGGCATGCTCCCGCTGGGAGCTTATGGCGGGCCCCCCGAGCAGCATCCGGGCTACGGCCTCCCGGCTGTCCCAGTGGTCCTGGGTGAGGACTTTTTGTGCGAAGGAAATAATCTTCCGCTCGTAGGAGGGCGTCTGGAATTCCACCACGCGGACACCGTGCTGCAGAGCGTGCGGCAATAGCGGAGGTATCCGGAACACATCACCTACCCGCAGGGGATGAAGCTGGGTAAACGCCTCCATCCTTTCCCGCAATAGTAGCTCCTGGCCCTGTTGTACCGGGTCCGGGGTCCCACCCCCTTCGAGCAGTTCATCCAACTCTCGCCGCAATGTCTCGTAGGCTAGGACAGATTCGAGATAGGCAGCCCTGAATTCCTCATGGTCCGGGTACCGGGCTATCCGCTGGGGGTCAAAGCCGCAGCGGATATAAGCAGTCCCATCGGGCCACGCCTGGCGGTCTATGCGGGTGACTACGTAGACCTCGTGCTTGGTTTCGTGCAGTTCAAAGTAGAGATCACCCAGCACCGGCTGGGGTAAGGGGTCGAGGATTTTCAATAACAGCAACGGCACACCCGGCTGGCCCAGCGCCGCCGAAGGCAGGACCGCCTGCAGCCAGGGAATCGGGGTGCGCGCATTCCCGCTTGCGAACATGCACACGCCCCGCCGCTCTATCCCGGTATACCAGATCTCCCCGCCCCACGGCTTGTCGATGTAATGTGGGTGCAGGCTGAGCGGGGTCGATGGCTCGAAACTGAGCAAGCGGTGCCGGGCGACCCAGCGCAGGTACTGCTGGCGCGGGGCGAGCCCGTCCCCTGTCAGCATCTGGTCCGTGACCGCGACGTGCAGGGTCGCGCCATGGGCACAGTAAATTGCCGTGAGCTGCAGCGGTTCATCGGCTTCGAGCCAGTAACGCTGGAGCGGGAATTCCACAACCAGCAGCGCCTCGTCACCCGCAATCGTATCGCGCCAGTGCCGGTAACAACGCAGTGGCTCCCCGCGCTCGCGGGTGAAACCGGCAGGGTCGGCACTGGTGTGGGTCACCTCTGCCACTAATCTGTCAGGCAGGCCGGGTCGAAGCGATATTCCCCCAGCAGCCAGCCCAAGACTTCCCGCGCCGCTGGACCCGGCAACGCCGCGTAGCTGTTTGCCAACTCGCGGCACCGGGCCTCGCCCATACCCGACAGGCCCTGTTCCTTAAACTCCCTGCGATCGACCTGCATCTGCCGCCAGGTGGCAGGGCCGATTGCCTGTTCTACCCAATTGGTACCGGCGCTGCCCGGTTGGTAGAGCTCCGCCAGACCCGCCAGTGCCGGCAGTGAGAGCAGCCCCTGGTTCATCGGGTTGCACAAATGACCACTGAGCAGGGCCCGTGGCAGGCCGTTGCGCTGCGACAGGCGCTCCAGATAGAGAAAATTACTTCGAACCGCGCCGTCGTTTACCGGATAGTTGTCCCAGAGCAGCACTGGACGCTGCAGGTGGGCATGAATCCGCTCGATATCTGTGGCGGAAATTACCTCGGAGCAAACCCGGTTACCGGTCCAGAAAATGTCGACCCCGGGAGGTAGCTCCCTGCCAAGCCGGGGCCAGTAGTCGACCGGCATGCTGCCGAAAAACCGCTCCAGCACCGGATCGAACGAATAGTAGGTGGGGCACACAAGCAACCTCACTCCCGGCAGCCAGGAGACCACGTCGCTGACAATTTCGGCCTGGCGACTGGCAAGATCCTCGAGGTCGCCGGGCATATCGTCGAACAGAATCGCCAGCAGCGGGGCTTCGAGTTCACCCAAGCGCGCAACCTTGTCCCTGAGCTCGTTGCGCTGGTCGCGGCCGTATTGCCGGTAAAGTTCGAACGGCGACAGGCCGACACCCCAGTGGATGCCACGGCGGCGGTAAGCGGCAGATAACTCCGACAGCTGCGCCCGCTCCCCGGGCGGCCAATCGCCCTGCCACCGCTTGCGCAGGAAGGGGTCAGCCTTCGGGCAGTACAGGCAGGTATTTAATCCCACCTCAGCCAGGTAGCTGGCGTAGGCCAGCCGGGTGGCGAAAGGCCAGGGACGCCCATAGAAGCCCTCGACGATGCCGACAAGGAACTCTCTGCAGTGTTCAGAACTTACCATTTATCGCCGAATGCACTTAAAACGCATTTAAGTATTTCAAATGAGACTAAAAAAAACAGTTACTCGCCATGGCAAATTCAATTTCATGGGCGATACTAAGGGTGTGGCTGTCTGTCCCCTGGAACATCCAGGCAGTCGCAGGGGCAAACCCAATGCCCCTTGAGGGAAGAAATTCCTTTATGTTTCACTCCTAATGGTCTTCTTGGGTCCCTTTCGGGACCCATTTTTTTGGGCCAATTATTTTAAAATCAATAAGTTATGAAGCACATCTCGAAAATTTCTCGGATAACGTGCTACATGGTATGCGTTGGGCGATCAGAGGAAAGCGAGCCTGCGAGATGATTTTCAATTTTCGCATTGGCCGCGGCATCCTGCTCACTGAATTGGACACCTATGCCCGCCGTGCGATTGCCCTGCGCACCGCGCGGCGTTACCCAGACCACCTTTCCGGCTATAGGTATCTTTTCCGGTTCATCCATCAGGGTTAGCAGCATAAATACCTCGTCACCAATATCGTAAGTCTTATTAGTGGGAACGAAGAGCCCGCCGTACTGCAGGAAAGGCATATAGGCCGAATACAGGACCGCCTTGTCCTTGATGGTCAGGGACAGGATTCCGTTGCGGCTGTTGTGTCTTTCGTCGTTCATGGATCGATGGCCTATGGACATGCCCTGATGTTATCACCAAGCCCGCCGTCGCCCAATACTCGTTGTATTTTTGCCAGCAATGATTCCAGCACCAACTGCTGGTTCGGATTGGAGCCACCATTGATGGCCCGCTGAATCCCGCGGATTTCATCCAGCAACTCAAATGCCGCCCTGGCCTGTGCAGTCGCCAGCGCAGCGCGATCCAGCCCGCGCAGCAGTGCCTGGATCCCGTCGACGACTTGCCCCATTGCCCGCGGCAGCTCCTCTTCGGCCAGGATAGCAGTAAGGGCCGCTCCTCTTGATTCGCCTGAAAGCAGCCCTTGCATCGCCAGCCGGGCAAGCTGCAGGCGCTCGCCTGAGCGGTCTTCATGTAACTGCGCCGCCAACAGCGGTAGCTCGCCTGCCAGGTTCAGCAGTCGCTCGCTTGCGGCACGGGTTCCGCAAATTCTATCGAGCCAGTCCAGGCTCTGTGATCTGGATGGAACGGCGGGCCGCAGAAACTGGCAGCGGGAGCGCACTGTGGCGGGCAGTCCGTGCGGGCGGTGGCACACCAGGATCAGGTAGGTATTGGCGCCAGGCTCCTCCAGCACTTTGAGCAACGCGTTGGCCGCACTGATGTTCATACTCTCGGCCGGGGCGATCACGATAACCTTGCGCAGGCCGAAACTGGCCGTCCTGCCAATAAATTCAACCACCCGCCGTATCTGGTCGATCTTGATAACCTTGCTCGTGCCTTCGGGTTCCAGCCAACGAAAATCGCCATGACTCCCGCTGGCGCTGAGTTCACAGGAATGGCACTTGCCGCAATTGAGTCCCCCCACGGGTGCCGCGCATAGCAGCAGGCGGGCAAGCGCCAGGGCAAGGGTGGTTTTGCCGGTGTATCGCGGGCCGGTGAGCAGCAGCGCATGGGCCAGTTGCTCCTGCGCCAGTTGCTGATTGAGGCGCGACCAGGTCTGCGCCTGCCAGGGCATCGGCGCGCTGATTTCCGCTATATTGGACGGGTTAGTCATGGCGCAGGTTGCCGCAAGCCCCGGCAGGCCGCGAGCTCCTCGCACACATACCGCAGATGCAGCTGTACTTGGTCCAGCGGCTGGCTCGCGTCGATGACGCGGTAACGCCCGCCGCTGCGCCCGGCCAACTCCAGGTAGGTGGCACGCACCCGCTCAAAGAAAGCAAGTTCCTCCAGTTCGAAACGATCCAGTTCTCCCCGCGCCCTCACCCGCGCCATGCCGGTATCCACTGGGGCATCGAGTAACACGGTGCAATCCGGTCGCAGAGATCCCTGCACCAGAGTTTCCAGCGTGGTGACCACCTGGCGATCGAGTCCACGGCCACCACACTGGTAAGCAAAGGTGGCATCGGTAAAGCGGTCGCACAGTACCCATTGGCCCGCAGCGAGCGCCGGTTCGATACGGGTGCTGATATGCTGTGCCCGCGCGGCAAAAACCAGCAGCAGCTCCGCCATGGGGTCGAGCGGTACCTCCCCCACAGCCAGCAACAGGCGTCGGACCTCCTCACCCAGTGCGCTGCCGCCAGGCTCGCGGGTTACCAGCACGTCCACGCCATGGGCCTTCAACTGCTGCTCAAGAAAAGCGATATTGGTCGATTTGCCCACGCCCTCTCCGCCCTCCACGGTGATGAACAGGCCCCTGGTTGTCATAAGCTAGGGTTGCCTCGGGGTTGAGCGATAGTCGGTCCTGCGCTCCAGCTGGTATTTGCGCACGGCCGCCTCGTGCTGGGCGAGGGTGGCGCTGAACTGGTGCCCCCCATCGCCCCGGGCGACAAAGTAGAGCTCTCTTCCCGGTGCGGGGTGCAGGGCAGCTCGAATTGATGCCTGGCCTGGAAGCGCGATGGGCGTGGGTGGCAGGCCATCACGGCGGTAGGTGTTGTACGCGTTGCTGTCATCTTCCAAGTGCTCGCGCCGCAGATTCCCGTCAAACTCCTCCCCCGCGCCGTATATGACGGTGGGGTCCGTCTGCAGGCGCATTCCGGCCTGCAACCGCCGGACAAATACCCCGGCGATCTGCTCGCGCTCCTCGGGGAGGCTCGTTTCCCGCTCGATGATTGAGGCCATGATTAACGCCTCGTAGGGAGTCTTGTAGGGTAAGTCCGCCTCGCGTTCCAGCCACTCCTGCTCCAGCACTGCCACCATTTTTTCATGGGCGCGCTGCAGCAACTGCAGATCCGTAGTGTCGCGCGGGAACAGGTAAGTGTCGGGAAAGAACAGCCCCTCAGGGTGGGTGTAAGGTTCAACCAACTCCTGTAACCGGGGGTCGTCTCCGTCCTCCAGGGAAAGCACCAACTGATCCTGGCTCGCCAGGAGCGCCAGCGCCTGCTGCAGGCTTATACCCTCAGGAAACGTCACCTTGTACTGGATGACCTTGCCGCTGACCAGCAGGTCCAGCAATCCCTGTGCCGTGATCGCGGGGGGCAGTCGATACTCGCCCGGCTTGATCTGCAGGTCGGCTCCGGTCATGCGAGCATAAACAATGAGCATATTCGGATAGGGCACCAGCCCTTCACGGTGCAGCCTGCGGGCTACCGCGCGCAGCGAGTCCCCGGGACCGACATCGATAACAGCGCCCTCCCCTGGCACCAGCAGCGGTTGCAGCCAACGTCGCTCCCGTTCCTGATAGGCAAGGATGGCGCCCAGGAGAAACCACAGACGCAGCCGTACCAGCTTGCGGCTCACGCCCGCTCTCCCTGGTAGAGCCGATACAGCGCTTCGCAG
>JBFZEF010000303.1:0-3289 GCA_041307045.1 Halioglobus sp. | reverse complement strand
ATCAGCGTATCCTGAAGCAGGCCGTGCTGCTTTAACCTGGCGACTACCTGGCCCACGGCCGCGTCCGTCTGCATGACAAAATCGCCGTAGATACCGACAGGACTCTTGCCGACAAACTCGGCTGATGGAACGAAGGGTTCGTGGATGGCAACGGTGGGAAAGTAGAGAAAAAAGGGCTTGTCGGGGCGTTCCCGTGCATTCCAGTCTATATACTCAAGCGCCTTCCGGGTAGTGGCGGGCATGACATCCTCCGGGCGGTAGCTCGGGGCCCTGGGCCATCGTCCATGGATCGTCTGCGTCGGTATTTCGGTAACCAGCCTGTTGGACATGAGTGCCCACAGCCCATGGCCGTGGGTGAAAGGCACGCCGTAAAATTCGTCAAAACCCTGATCATTCGGTCCGCCGGTCGAGGGGCGCGACCAGTCAGCTTCCGCAGTGGGGGCGCTGGGCTTTCCGTTCCTGTCGTAAAAGGTCTGGCCGAGGTGCCACTTGCCAAACGCCCCGGTGTGGTAGCCATTGGCCTGCAGCAGCTCGGGCAGGGTGAGCCTTTTGTCATCGATCATGCTGGTGAACATCTGGAACCCAATGGTGTACCCGGGCTGGCGCGAAAAACTTCGCCCTGTCAGCAGGCCGTAGCGGGTGGGGCTGCAAACGGCGGCACCTGAATGGGCGTCGGTAAAGCGCATGCCCTGGTGCGCCAACTGATCGATATTGGGGGTGGGAATCTGGCTCTCGCTGAAGTTTGAGCGGACGTCCCCGTAGCCCAGGTCGTCCACCAGTATGACTACGATATTGGGAGGGCGCCTGTCAGTTGTCGCTGCCAGTTCAGCCGAGGCCAGCGCGCAGACCAGCGCCAGCAGCCCGACCACGGGCACATGCCGCCATGCGTATCCGAGTGGCCACCATGCACCCATGTCCTGACTTCTCCGCACCTCGTCCGCCGATACCGGCCATGGCGAAGTCTAATCGACGGCGTCGGATCGTGTATATTCGTCACCTGCAGTGCGGAGGGGGATATTGTAGCCAAAAGATATATTGTTATTATAATATATCAATTGGCCATTCTCCGCCGCGCACATCGATGCCCGCAGTCCCGGCCATTGGGTTGGACACGCGGCGCTGCAGCGGTGCTGCCGCTAGTGAGGTAGGTAACAATGAGCGAACGTGAGCGACCCCTGGAAGGCCTGCGGGTGATAGAAATGGGCCAGTTGTTGGCTGGGCCGTTCACCGGCACCATCCTGGCCTATTTCGGCGCCGAGGTGATCAAGGTAGAGCCGCCTGGCGGCGACCCCATCCGCGGCTGGCGCGAGGTGCGCGATGGCACCTCCCTGTGGTATCGCAGCCTGGGTCGCAACAAGAAAAGTGTCACCCTGGATTTGAAGACGGAGCAGGGCAGGGCCCTCGCGCTCAGGCTGCTCGAAACCGCCGATGTGGTGGTGGAGAACTTCCGTCCCGGGCTGATGGAGAGCTGGGGCATGGGGCCGGCCGAACTCAAGCAGCTCAACCCGGGCCTGGTCTACGCCCGCATCTCGGGCTACGGCCAGACCGGCCCCTATGCGAGCAAGCCTGGCTACGCCTCGGTGACGGAGGGCTTTGGCGGGTTCCGTTACATCAACGGCGAGGCGGGCAAGGCGCCGGTGCGACCCAACATCAGCATGGGCGACACACTCTCCGGCATTCACGCCGCCCTGGGCATTGCCCTTGCGCTGATCCAACGGGCGAAACCGGGGTGCGGCGAGGGGCAGGTGGTCGACGTGGCGCTGTATGAGTCGGTCTTCAACCTGATGGAGGGCATCGTGCCGGAGTACGACGGCGCTGGGGTCGTGCGCCAGCCCTCCGGTACCACCGTAACCGGAATCGTGCCTACCAACACCTACCGCTGCGACGACGGCAAGTATGTGGTCATTGGCGGCAATGGCGACTCCATCTTCAAGCGCCTGATGACCGCGGCGGGCCGCTCGGATATGGCGGAGAATCCGGCCATGGCCGATAACGCGGGAAGAATCGTGCACGAGGCCGCCATCGACGAGGCCCTGGGCCTGTGGTGCGCCGGCCACGCCTCCACCCATATCATCAATACACTGGAGGCGGTGCAGGTGCCGGTGGGGTCCATCTACAGTGTGGAGGACATGATGGTCGACCCACAGTACCAGGCCCGTGGGCTGTTTGAGAGCGTCGAGATCGACGGCCGGCCCCTCAAGATTCCCGCCATCATGCCGAAACTCGACGCGACCCCCGGCCGCACCGACTGGCCGGGGATGGCGATTGGCAGCCACAACGACGAGGTACTAAGGGATATTCTCAAGCTGGACGATGCCCGGATCGAGCGCCTGCGCGCCGACGGCGTGATCGGCTGAGGCGGGGCGGTACCGGGGTCTCATGGGGAACTCAATGAAGCACGATTACCGGGCGATAGACGCCGTCGTCAACATCTGGACCGCAGAGGCGCTGTCACATCGCCCTGCCTGGACCGATGAATTTTTCGTCGGCAAGGTAAAGGGCAAGCACGACAGCGGCGGCGTCAGCCTGGAGCAGATGCTGGCGGGTATGGACGCGGCCAATATCGAGTATGGCTTTCTGGTGGCGGCCAAGTCCGGCCGGGTGGGCCTGCCCGGTTGCTACCACATGCCCCCGGAGGTGGTGGCGGCGGCCGTTGCCCAATACCCGGATCGCTTCTTCGGCCTGGTGGGTATCGACCCCCACACCGGCATGGATGGGGTGAGGGCGCTGGAATATGCGGTGAAAGAGCTGGGCTTTATCGGTGCGCACATCTATCCCCACTGGTTCGAACTGCCGGCGAATCACGCCAGGTATTACCCGTTCTACGCCAAGTGCATTGAACTGGGCATTCCGGTGCAGATGCAGGTGGGCCAGTCACTGATCTATTCGAAGGAGCAGCGCTGCCGCTCGGTGGGCCGGCCCATTTACCTGGATGATATCGCCTGCGACCTGCCGGAGCTGAAACTGATAGGCTCCCACGTGGGCATACCCTGGCACGACGAGATGATCGCCATGGCCTGGAAGCACGATAACGTCTATATCGCCACTGACGCCCACAGCCCGAGGTATTGGCCCGAGAGCGTGGTGAAGTACCTCAACTCCTACGGCCAGGACAAGGTGATTTTCGGCACCGACTTCCCGGTGCTGCGCTTTGAGCGCACGGTGCAGGAGATTGATGCCCTGGGCCTGAAGCCCGAGGTGCGGCGCAAGTTCATGCGCGATAACGTCATCCGGGTGTACGGCCTGGAGGACAAAATTCGATGAGCGCGCCCCTCGACGGCATCCGCGT
>JBFZEF010000302.1:0-4467 GCA_041307045.1 Halioglobus sp. | reverse complement strand
GAAAACACTTCTCCATGTACGAAAAAGCCCCTAAAAAGGGGCTTTTTTCGTCGTCACACAACCAGCCCGAAAGCTGACAGTGATCAATTGGTAGCGGGGGCCGGATTTGAACCGACGACCTTCGGGTTATGAGCCCGACGAGCTACCAGGCTGCTCCACCCCGCATCAAAACTTCCTCGCCGTGAAGGCCCCTTCTGGCGCTTCACAATGTGCCGATCTCGTCGTCCCGGCCCAAATTCGAGGCTGTGCATTATAGGTAGGCCCCCCAGCCGGGTCAACCGTCGCAAGGGGGAATTTCCAGTATATTTTCTGGCCGGATCAGGGGTGATTTTGGCGTCCTCGAGGAGCATTTCTACGGCATCGGCAGAGCCACCCGACGGGAAAGAGGGGAATCGATATTTTACCGCGCGATTCGAGCCATTCGATCACCCGAAAAAGACCCCGCGTACAATTTTCCCAGGTACTCGACAGCCACAGTTGCAGGACCGAAGGGTCCGCCTTTGCCAGCTCGATAGATAACCTGCGTAGCTCCCGACAGGGTATCCACCGCCACCAGTTCATAAGGCGCTCCGCAGCTTCCCTGCGTCAATCCAAAGCAGGGTAAAAGAGTCAGTGGCGAGGTGTGGGAGGCAAGTAGCAGGCGCCCATCTTCCATCCAGGAGGAATTGTCGATATTGGGAACAGCAAGGGTGGCGAGCAACTGCTCCGTCGCGATGTCGTATTGGCGCAGCTCGCCTTCGGTGTAGTTATTCACCCAGATGCTCTTGCCGTCGTGGGCGATCTCTATGCCATTGGGCATGCCTGCGGCAGTATTTGCCATGACCCATGGCGGCGAACCCGGAGCCCAGCGCCAGACATACCCGGCGCTGAGCCCGACGACTGACTTGACCTGCGCAAGGGTCTCGTTTTCCCGATCATACATATGGGTCGCGGCAATGCCGCCACCCGGCAATGCGACGACATCGTTGAGCACTGTGTTGTCGGGGAATGTTACACAGCCACGCCAGGCAAGTGTCGGTGCTGCGCTGGCATCGGCAGGCGGTTGCAGTTCATAGAACAACACTTGCTCGCGGCTACTGTGATTCACAACCAGCAATTGGAGTGTATCACCCCGCTGCGAAACATGGATGCCGTGCGGTGACAGCTGGTCCGGAAGAGGGCAATCCGGCTCGCCCCAGAGTTGCTCACTGGCGCCCTGACTGATAGTGCTGCCGGTCACGAGACGAGTGAACCCGTTGTCGGCATCTGGCTGAAACCAGGCAAGAGCGCCGGGAAGTTTCCCACCGTCGCCATACTCGCCAATCAGCAGACCGCCGCCGTCTGGCAGCGCCTCGATATCTTCCGGCATTTGCACGCCGCACAGGGGTGTCACGTCGCCATCAGGCGCACAGCTCAAGTCAACCTCACTGCACGCGGTCACCGCAAATAGAGCGACGGCAATAGTCGAAATGCGAAGTAAACAATTCATGCGTCGGACAGTACTGGCCATTGCGAAGTATTAAAAGATGGTGCCGAAGGCGGGACTCAACGGGACCGCCCAGGTCCGCACAAGCACTGCGCGCCGGCGAAGTATTAAAAGATGGTGCCGAAGGCGGGACTCGAACCCGCACAAGCATAGCTCACTACCCCCTCAAGATAGCGTGTCTACCAATTCCACCACTTCGGCTTGTTGCTAGTTGTCCAGCTCTGGCAGGTCCGAACCGGGCGCCACCACTGCTGGTAATTCTTCCTCAACCACTGGCAGTTCCTCGGCCGGGGCCGGCGCCGTGGCCTCGACCGCGGCTGGAATTTCCAGGTCAAGGTCGCCCGCCACTTCCGATTTCTGGTTGGCGATCAGCGCCAGGCCAAAACTGGTGGCGAAAAACAGCGCCACCAGCCATGCCGTGCCACGGGTCAATACATTACCACTGCCGCTGGAGCCAAACAGCGTCTGGGAGGCGCCCGCGCCAAACGACGCCCCCATATCTGCGCCCTTTCCCTGCTGCAGCATAATCAACCCGATAATCGCCAGGGCCACCAGCAGGTGCACTACCAAGATAATCTGTTCCATAGTCTTACGGCCCCCTGGGGGAGCGCCTCAATACTTGCATTTATGGGCCTGCCTCACACCCCTGCGGCGCGGACAATTGCCAGAAAATCCCCGGCGTTCAAAGCCGCGCCCCCGACCAGGGCGCCATCTATATCCTGCTGCGCGAACAACTCCGCCGCATTCCCCGCCTTGACGCTGCCACCGTACAGCACCCGGGTGGCCGTGGCGTCGATGCCCGCCACCTCGGACAGGCAGGCGCGGATACACGCGTGCATCGCCTGGGCCTGATCCGGGCTGGCGGTCAGCCCGGTGCCTATGGCCCAAACCGGCTCGTAGGCTACCACCAGGCCGGCCAGGCTGGGCTGGCCTTCCAACGCCCCGCGCAGCTGGCCGGCGACAACCACCTCCGCTTCTCCGTGTTCGCGCTGTTCGCGGGTTTCGCCCACGCAGACAATCGCCTGTAAACCTGCCGCCACGGCCGCACCCAGCTTGGCCGCTACCAGGCTATCCGACTCTGAGTGATACTGGCGCCGCTCGGAGTGACCGAGAATGACCCAGCGACAGCCCTGATCGGCGACCATCTGGGCCGAAACCTCACCGGTGTATGCGCCGGAGGGCATGCTGCTGCAATCCTGCGCCCCGACCGCCACCGCCGACCCGGCGCACTGCTGCGCAGCCTGTGCCAGGTGCACGTAGCTGGGGCAGACAGCCACTTCCGCGGCGCCGGCGGGCATTGAACCCAGCACTTCACCCAGCAGGGCGGCAACGCTGGCCCGGGAACCGTGCATCTTCCAGTTACCTACAACGAGCATCTGGCGCATACCGCCTCCCGGCAGAAAAAGCGGCGCAATCTTACCCAAGTTACCCCTGGGTTACAAGGCGCCCCACCTCGGCGGCCAACTCGGTACACAGGGCATCGACCTCGGCGGCGTCCTCTCCTTCGACCATGACCCGGACTTTCGGCTCGGTACCGGAGGGACGCAGCAATACCCGCCCGCGCTGCCCCAGGCGGGCCTCCACCTTCTCCACGGCAGCGGCAATGGCAGGATATTCACCCAAATCCACCCTGCCGGCGACGCTTACATTGATCATGCGCTGGGGGAACTTCTTCATACCTGCGCGAAAAGCCGCCAGGTTCTTGCCGGAATCTTTCAGAGCGACCAGTACCTGCAGGGCGGCGACAATACCGTCACCGGTGGTGGTCACATCGGAGCAGATAATATGGCCGGAGGATTCGCCGCCAAGGAACCAGCCCTCCGCCTCCATCCGCTCTTTCACATAGCGGTCGCCAACCTGCGCCCGGGCAAATTCGAGGCCCTCGGCCTGCAGCGCCAGCTCCAGACCCAGGTTGGACATCAATGTGCCGACCACGCCCGCATCACCGTAGCCGCAGGCCAGCCGGTACATCGCGATCATGTAGATCAACTCGTCACCGTCCACCAGGTCGCCGTTGCCATCGACAAACAGCACCCGGTCTCCATCCCCATCAAAGGCAATACCCAGGTCAACCCCGCGCTCACGCACCAGGGCGGAAAGCGCCGCAGTATCGGTGGAGCCAACACCCTCATTTATATTGAAGCCGTCGGGCTGCACGCCGATGCTGGTCACGTCCGCACCCAGTTCACTGAACACGCTGGGGGCGATGTGGTAGGTGGCCCCATGGGCACAGTCAACGGCTATGCGCATTCCCCGCAGGTTAAACCCCTCAGGCACGGTGGACTTGCAGAACTCGATATAGCGCCCGGCCGCGTCGACCACCCGCAGGACCTTGCCGATCTCCCGCGACTGCACCGTCGTCACCGGCTGCTCCAGCTCGGCCTCGATAGCCAGCTCAATCTCATCGGGCAACTTGGATCCCGAGGCGGAAAAAAACTTGATGCCATTGTCATAGAAGGGGTTATGAGACGCGCTGATAACGATACCCGCCACTGCGGCCTGGGTGCGGGTCATCAGGGCAACTGCCGGGGTCGGCATGGGTCCGAGCAACTTGACGTTCACCCCCGCCGCCACCAGACCGGCCTCCAGCGCGGACTCGAACATATAGCCGGAGATACGGGTATCCTTGCCGATTATGACCGTGCAACGACCCTCGCCGCCGGCCTCCCGGGCAAACACCCGGCCGCTGGCCCAGCCCAGC
Organism: Halioglobus sp.; assembly: GCA_041307045.1. Classification (GTDB taxonomy): domain Bacteria; phylum Pseudomonadota; class Gammaproteobacteria; order Pseudomonadales; family Halieaceae; genus JARRPM01. The sequence continues at coordinate 301 of JBFZEF010000302.1, read as the reverse complement.
TTGAGCATGAAATCCGGGGTGATCGGCGCTTCACCCACGAGGCCCCGTATACCGTCCGTGCCAAAATAGCGTTTGCTCATTGCTCCCCCACTGCTTTCAAGGCGGTCCACATGGCCACCGCATCCGCTGTGGCGGCCACATCGTGTGTCCTTATAATGGCCGCGCCGCGTTCCGCGGCGAGCACCGCCAGGCCGAGGCTGGCGGGCAGGCGCTGGGCCACCGGGCGGCCGACCAACTGCTGGATCATCGACTTGCGCGACAGGCCCACCAGCAGCGGTACACCTAAACCTGCCAGCCGCGG
>JBFZEF010000300.1:0-2680 GCA_041307045.1 Halioglobus sp. | reverse complement strand
GTGCATTGACACGGGGTGTCTCCTTTTGCTGTTGTTTACCGGTAAAACTGCTGACCGGGCGGAACGCACATGAAAATGGCAATAGCGGCGGGCTTAATTCGGCCTGCCGTACACCTCGTCCAGGCCCTGCCGCAGCGCCGTGGCCCAAACGCCGATAGCCCGCCGCGCATCCGCGGTGTTGGTCACATTATTGGTGAACTGCAGCATACCGGTTGAGCGGCCGCGCCGGGTGTCAACCACCCGCCCCAGCAATTCGCCGGTAACGGAGTCGCGCAATTCAGCCACCAGGGTCATCTGCCCCGAGTTGGCGGTGTAGGTGCGGCTGCGGCCAGCCGACATCGTGTCCGGCGCTGTCACATATAAATTGACGATGGCCGCAGTGACCCGCAGCGTATCCGGGCCGACCTCGTCCACCAGTTCAAAACCGCCGCTGGCCAGGTTGCTGCGAAACGTCTCGCGGAACATGTCGGCCAGCCCGGTCTGGATCGCGGCGACATCGTTGCTGTTCAGCCGCCTGGCGGAACCGCGTTGGCGCTGGTTCGGGTCCCAGTTACTGGCAAAACTGACCTCCACCGGATCAAGCAGCACGCTGTTGAAGTCACTGATTACCACGCCCGGCTTGAGAAAGACGGCGTCTATACGTGTACCCGGGGTCCTGACCAGGCCGTCCCATTCATCCACGGTAGGGGGCTGGTTGCTGGCGCATCCGGCCAGGGTCGCGGCGCACAGCACCAGAATCCAGGCATGCAATGTTCGGATCGGAGTCATATTGTTATCCTCAAGAGTAATAGAACTTAAACCTGACGAGTGAGGCCAACCGGGACTCACTCGCCGCACAGCAGCCGCATGCGACGCTCAGCGCTGGCAAAGGCGGCATCGGTCTCAGCGGCGAGCACCATGGCCTTGGCCTGGTCGCAGGCACTGGCAGCATCCGTCGCGGCCCGTCCCGCGCCCGCAGACGCCGCGGTTGCCGGGCACAGCGAATCCGCTACCAGGCGAATATTGTTGAATTGCCCCTGCTCGACAGCCACGCAGTCACCGACCCGCTTGCCCGCCTGGTCAGAAATGACGCGAATCGTGGTCTTGCCATTGATCAGCACCGTGTACTCGAAGGCCTGCGACCTTCCTGCGAGGGTGCCGACACCGCGACCGGCGGCAGCGCCGCCAAGGGTGCGCAGCGCCTGGTTGCTGGTCGAATTGCCCCTGCCGGAAGCAAGGCCAATGCCGCCGCCGACGATCGTACCGACATTCTGCGCAGTGGAGCTGGTTTCGGTAGTGGCGACAACATTGGTGATGCGCCCGTGCTGGACACGCGACTGGGCCTGCGCCAGCGCGGTGCCAAGCGCTACAGCGAGTACAGCAGCCACGGCCGCTCTCTTGCCGAACAGGGATGGTTTCATGGAGTCCTCCGAAGGGGCGAGTTTTGAGGTTGGAGAGTAGGCAACAAAGTAACAAAATTCTTCCGCGTGCGATAGCTCAGCATACGTGACCGCCCATTTCGGCAGGTAGCAGGTCCGGCACTAACAACAGCCGAAAAATCCTACGGCTATGAATGGCAGCTGGATCACAACCTCAGGGGGCCAGGCTACCTGGGGGCGAGCAGTCACCGCGGGGCTCATGGACGCCTGCCAACTGCTATGCTACCGTTTCACGGTCATTCAGCCCCAGCCCGGAGGTCCCATGCGCCACTATTTTATATACCAAAAACGGCTGTTAGCCTCCGCATTGCTGGGCCTGCTGGTGCTGGCCGGCTGCGCCTCCGGGCCGACCATTCGCAGCAACGTGGACCCCGGCGTCGATTTCAGCCGCTTTCGCACCTTCGGTTTCTTCGAGCCGCTCGCCACCGACCGCGAGGGGTACCAGTCGCTGGTTTCGCAGCAGCTGGTGAGCTCAGCGGAACGCGAAATGGTGGCGCGCGGCCTCACGCGCAGCGACACCAATCCGGACCTGCTGATCAATTTCAGTGCCAATCTCGACCAACGCCTGCGCGTCAGGCAGACGCCGGCGACAAGTGCGGGCGGCATGCATCGCCACCGGCGCGGCTTTTACAACACCTGGCCCGGCTATCAGCGGACGGAGATTCGCGAGTACACCCAGGGTACGCTGGGAATCGACGTGGTCGACCCCGCCCGGCGCCAGCTGATCTGGGAAGGTTTCGCAATTGGTCGGGTTACCCAGAGCACCACGGATAACCTGGGGCCCGTCCTCAATGACGCGGTGGTAGACATATTGCGGGATTTCCCGCTGGCGCCGAAATAAGCCTCGTAATCCGCCCATTGCAGTGAGGACCCTATGAGACCCATCCCCTTGTGGTTAGCGCTGGCAGCGCTTTTCCCCACGTTTGCGCCAGTGCATGCAGCGGAACAGCCAGCGCCCAACAGCCGCCCCTCGACCGGTGCCGATGCCGGTTTGCTGCGGATTCTGCAGGATCACCAGTGGTCCCTGACCGCGGCCACTGACAACCAGGCACAGGCTATCGCCACCCTGTTTCCCGCTGATGCGCCTCCATTTTCGATTACTTTCTCTGTCTCCCCCCCGGCATCCACGCTCAATTTCAAAGGGGGCTGCAACAATTTCGGCGGGCGCTTCCAGCTCAATAACCGCGGCGAACTGGTGGCCGGGCCGATGCGCTCAACCATGATGGCCTGTCAGCCCCCGCTAATGCAGGCTGATACCGCAG
>JBFZEF010000299.1:0-4469 GCA_041307045.1 Halioglobus sp. | reverse complement strand
CTGCGTGCCAACTTTCCTAAAAACAGCATCAAATAATTTAATATCTTTATTTTTCATATGGTTACACTTAAAGACTTGCCGTGCACGGCGCCCTTCATGCGACACTCCAGACGGACCACGGCTGCCTGCGATCGCCACATAGTGACAAATTTTGTCGCTTTGCAGCGATCCAGAAGCGTTACCCGGTCGCCAGCGGCAGGCAATAACCTATCAATCGGTTGATTCGGAGCCCGATTCGCTACTGTCACCCACCGGCAATGGCAGTAGAGTCGAACTATCACCCGCCCCATTGCCAAGTGACGGTGAATCAAAAAGACCGGTGGCGCAAAACTGAAAGACAGGACTGCGTTAATCCGGCACCTGTTCAGTGCATCACAATAAGCGCAAAAATAACTTAAATTACTCCAATCAGTCTTGACCAAACTCTAGGAGCAGCGATCGCGGCTGGTTATACTTTCAGCGATCAAGAATGCAACACCCGGCGGTGCGCACGGCACCTCGGGGTGTGTTTGCACCGGCAGCAGGGGCGCAGTGGCAATGAATGAAAAAGCAATCGGGCAACTCAGCGGGCTGGCCGGACGCCTGGTGGCCGAGGGCCTGATCAGCGCGCAGGCGGCGAGCCAGGCGCAGAAAGACGCCTCGCTGGAGCGCATGCCCTATGTCCAGTACCTGGTCGAGAAGAAAAATGTCGACAGCCGGCGTTTGGCGGAGGTCGCCTCCCACGAGTTCGGCGTTCCGCTATTTGACCTGCGCGCATTCAATCGCAGCGCCATGCCCGAGGGCCTGGTGGACATGTCCCTGGTGACAAAACACCACGCCCTGCCGCTGTTTCGCCGGGGCAACCGCCTGTTTATCGCGGTCTCGGACCCCACCAACCTCGCGGCCCTGGACGAAATCAAGTTCCACACCGGGATCAATACCGACGCGGTGCTGATCGAGGACCCCATCCTCACCAAGATAATCGCCGAATGGGTGGACGCCCAGGACAAGCTCGGCGATGGTCTTTCGGATCTCGACTCCTCGGACCTGGATGATATCGATGTCGCCGCGGTCAGGGAGGGCGGCGAGGGAGATGAGGGCAGCGGCAATGACAGCATCGATGAAACGCCTATCGTCCGTTTCATCAACAAGGTTCTGATCGACGCCATCAAGCAGGGGGCGTCGGATATTCACTTCGAGCCCTATGAAAAGAACTACCGGGTGCGCTTTCGCACCGATGGCATCCTGCGGGAGGTGGTGAAGCCGCCGAAGAATCTGGCCCCCCGCCTGTCGGCGCGCCTCAAGGTCATGTCCCAGATGGACATTTCCGAGCGCCGCATGCCCCAGGACGGCCGCATCCAGATGAAACTGTCCCGCAGCCGCTCCATCGACTTCCGGGTCAATACCCTGCCCACCCTGTTCGGCGAGAAAATCGTGCTGCGTATCCTCGACCCCACCAGTGCGCAGATGGGTATTGACGCGCTGGGTTATGAGCCGGAACAGAAAGCCATGTACCTGAAAGCCCTGAGCCAGCCCCAGGGCATGATCCTGGTCACCGGGCCGACCGGGTCGGGCAAGACGGTTTCGCTCTATACCGGGCTCAATATTCTCAACACGGCGGAGCGCAATATCTCCACCGCGGAGGACCCGGTGGAGATCAACCTGGAGGGAATCAACCAGGTGCACGTGAACCCCAAGGTGGGGCTGAATTTCGCCGAGGCCCTGCGCTCGTTCCTGCGCCAGGACCCGGACATCATCATGGTGGGGGAGATCCGCGACCTCGAAACCGCGGAGATCGCCATCAAGGCGGCCCAGACCGGCCACCTGGTGCTCTCCACCCTGCACACCAACAGCGCGGCCGAAACCGTCACCCGCCTGCTGAACATGGGCGTGCCGGCGTTCAACGTGGCCTCCTCCGTGAGCCTGATTATTGCCCAGCGCCTGGCCCGGCGGCTGTGCAAGGAGTGCAGCGCACCGGTGACGGATATCCCGCACGAGGCGCTGCTGAAGCTGGGCTTTACCGAGGAACAACTGGCCACGGCCACCATCAAAAAAGCCGTCGGCTGCAACTTATGCCATGAAGGCTACAAGGGCCGGGTGGGTATCTACGAGGTGGTGAAGGTAACCCCCAGGCTTGCCCGCATCATCATGGAGGAGGGCAATTCCCTGCAGATCCACGAGCAGGCGATGGCCGAGGGTTTCGATGACCTGAGGGCATCCGCCCTGAGGAAGGTGGCACAGGGACTGACCAGTCTTGAAGAAGCCAACCGTATAACGGTAGATTAGCGTAAAAAAGCAAAAAGCCGGGGACATCAGGCACAAGGGGCGACAGGATTATGGCTACGAGCAGCGCAACCAGTAACGATCTCTTCATCTGGAATGGCACGGACAAGTCCGGCCGCAGCAGCAGCGGGGAGATTCGCGCTGCCAGCTCGGCCCTGGCCAAAGCCCAGTTGCGGCGGCAGGGCATCAAGCCCAAAACCATCAAGAAGAAAGGCAAGCCCCTGTTCGGTGGCGGTGGCAAACCCATCAAGCCTGCGGATATCGCCGTGTTTACCCGCCAGATGGCCACCATGCTCAAGGCGGGTGTGCCGCTGGTGCAAAGCTTTGAAATCGTGGCCGAGGGTTCCGAGAAGCCCAAGATGCGGGAACTCGTGAATAACATCCGCAACGATGTCGCCGCCGGGGGCGGTCTGGCGCTGTCCCTGGCCAAGTACCCCCGCCTGTTCGATGACCTGTTCTGCAGCCTCATCGCCTCGGGGGAGGAGTCGGGCACCCTGGACGTGATGCTGGCCCGGGTGGCAACCTACAAGGAAAAAACCGAGCAGCTGAAAGCCAAGATCAAGAAGGCCCTGACCTACCCGACCGCGGTCATCGTGGTGGCCATCGTCGTTACCGGGATTCTTCTGGTCAAGGTGGTGCCGCAGTTTGCCGAGACCTTCCGCAGTTTCGGCTCTGACCTTCCCGCCTTTACCCTGTTCGTACTGAACATATCCAACTTCGTGCAGAAGTGGTGGTTCGTGATTTTGCTGCTGATTATCGCCGGGGTGTTCGCCTTCCGGGAGGCGAAACTGCGCTCGGTCAAATTCGCCGAGTTCCTCGACCGGCTGGTACTGCGCCTGCCTATCTTCGGCATGATCGTGCACGACTCGGTGATTGCACGCTTCTCCCGCACGCTGGCGACCACCTTCGCCGCGGGTGTCCCCTTGGTCGATGCCCTGGAGTCCACCGCCGGCGCAGCCGGCAACTCCCTCTACGCCAAGGCCATTCGTCGCATCAGGGATGATGTCACCACCGGCAACACCCTCTATGCCTCCACCAAGGCCACCGGGCTGTTTCCCAACATGCTGCTGCAGATGATGTCCATCGGGGAGGAATCCGGCTCCCTGGACGAGATGCTGGACAAGGTGGCCAATCACTATGAGGAGGCCGTGGACAATGCCGTGGACAGCCTCAGCTCGCTGATGGAACCGATGATCATGGCCATTCTCGGCGTGCTGGTGGGCGGCCTGATGGTTGCCATGTACCTGCCGATCTTCATGCTCGGGTCAGTCATCTAGGTTCTCGCCCGCCGGGGGCAGGGAGCCCGCAGCCGATGCTCGATATATTCGCGCAACTGCCCTGGCTGTTGCCTGTCTGCCTGTTGTCCCTGGGGCTCGTGGTGGGCAGTTTCTTCAATGTGGTCATCTATCGACTGCCGCTGATGATGGAAGCGCGCTGGCGGCGCGACTGCTGTGAGCTGCTCGAGCTCCCCGGCGAGAAACAGCCGCAGCGGCTTACGCTGGCCAGCCCCAACTCCCACTGTCCGCACTGCGGCACGGCGATCAAGCCCTGGCAAAATGTTCCCGTCATCAGTTACCTGCTGTTGCGCGGTAAATGCGCCGCCTGCGCTACCCCCATTTCCCTGCGCTATCCCGCCGTGGAACTGGCCACCGGTTTGCTGACCCTGCTCCTGGCCTGGCACTTTCCACCGACCTGGGCGCTAACGGGAGCGATCCTGTTCACCTGGGCCCTGCTGGTCCTGACCATGATCGATGTTGATCACAAGCTGCTGCCGGACGATATCACCCTGCCGCTGCTGTGGCTGGGTCTGCTGTTCAATCTTGGCGCTACTTTCGTGAGCCTGGCGGATGCGGTGATCGGCGCGATGGCGGGCTACCTGATCCTGTGGAGCGTTTACTGGCTGTTCAAGTTGCTCACCGGCAAGGAGGGTATGGGATACGGCGACTTCAAGTTATTGGCGGCCATCGGGGCCTGGCTGGGCTGGCAGGCGCTGCCGCTGGTTATCCTGCTGTCGTCCCTGGTGGGCGCAATCTGCGGCATCGCGCTGATCGTCATGCGGGGCAGGGGCCGGGAGGTACCCATTCCTTTTGGGCCCTACCTCGCCGTCGCGGGGTGGATCGCACTGCTCTGGGGCGATGCCATCAGCAGCCGCTACCTGGCCGCCACGGGTCTGAACTGATGGGCCTGGTGGTTGGCGTCACCGGCGG
>JBFZEF010000296.1:0-3441 GCA_041307045.1 Halioglobus sp. | reverse complement strand
CGGACATCGCCCAGGCGCTGATCAACCTGGCGTTCCTCTCATATGATGCCGGCGATCTGGCAGGAGCGACAGCCCTGGGCCGCCAGGCACTGGCTATCCAGCTGAAGGTGCTGGGTCCCACGCACCCGGAGGCCGCGGCAACCATGTCGACCCTGGCCAGGGGCCTGGCCGAATCGGGAGAGACAGCCGAAGCAGAGGTCCTGTTGCGCAATGCCCTGACCATATTTGCCAGCGCTCTTCCGGCAGACCACCCCGACGTGGCGCGCGCCCAGATCGAGCTGGCCGGCCTGCTCACGACCGACGGCGACTACACGCAGGCGCTGCAGCTCGCGCAAACAGGATCGGCATCGCTGGTCCAGGCCTACGGCGCCGACCACTGGCTGGTGGCTAATGCGGGCAGTGTCCAGGGGGGTGCACTGGCCGGGTTGGGCAGGCTGGACGAGGCGGAAACCCAGTTGCATGCAAGCTACGGGAAACTGGAACAGGACAAGAGTGCGCGGGTGGCGTTTGTGATGGCGGCCCGGCAACGCCTGGCGAGCCTGTATCGGGCGACTGGCAGGGAGCAGCAGGCGGCGGCGCTGGAGGCGGTCCAGCAGGCGAGCCACGGCACACGGTGACACCCCGGTAAACCTGGTCTATCTGCGTCACATATTGTTCACTCGCAAGGTATTTTGGCTTTGGCTATACTCGCCTGCGTTTTTTGATAAATCGGCTCGTATCTTGCATCTTTATGCAGGTGAAACATGGCCAAACTTAGAATCTATATGGGCCGGCCTTGTTTGGAGCGTGATCAGGGGCCCGTTTCGGGCCTGCAGTCGGGAAAAGTGATGTGTGGTTGTAAGAATTCCTGACGGAATTGCCGGCCCAGCCGGGTTTAAACTGATCGTCATACAACGAGTGCGTGGTTTACCGCGCACCAAAATGGTGAAAGTCCCCCCTTGGTGGGGAAAGGAGCAACACATGTTAGGGCAGGACTTCGGGGTAGCGCGACGATTGGGAGGAATTGCTGGTAGAACAACCCGGCGGTTCAGGCGATCTGGCGCCTTGCTTGCGGCAGCTGTTGCTGCGATCACACTGAACGGGAATGCTGTGGCTGCTGTCGGTGACCCCGGCATCGTCAGCTATATAAACAATTATCTTGGTATCGCCGGTGATTTGATGAATCTTCCCGATCCGGGAATTGAAATCAATCACGACCCGGTGAGTGGGAAGTCTGAAGCTCTGGCGCTGAACCTCGGTAAAGCATACAACCAGGTCAAAGTGACTGTTGGCGCACTGCTGGAAACCGAAACGGGCGGATACCGTGAATGGGGTGCGTGGGAGGCGTTTGATGCGGCGGGTAGTCCCATAGGTGAAGGCACATTCTATGGGCCCCAGCCCGACGAGGACGGGATAACCATAAATGCGCCCGGCATGCAGTACCTGGTGTTTACTGCACGGCCTTATACCCTGACGGAGGATGGCACTGCCAACCCGCCAGTCCAGGGACCGGGCCCGGAGGATGGCCCTAACTGTTCCATTGGCCAAGCCTGTGATAGCTCGGACTACTACCTTCTCACTCTCAGTGCCGAAGGTCTGAGCCTCCCCGCTACCGGTCTAACTGGCGATGAGGCATGGGCGGCTGTCAGCCCCGCCGGCTTCGAATCCACCACGGACTACACGGAGGGCGGTCGCTTTGTCGATGCTGCGCCCCTGGTGGTCGACACGACTGAGTGTGCCGGCGATTCAGGCCAGAACAACACCTCGGGTTGCGAATTGAAGCTTACGGGGTTGTTCAAGACAGTCATCAAGAACTCGCCCGATGTCAACGGGTCGATTGAGGTCAATGACGTCCTGACCATAGTGGATACGCGCGATAACTGCGGCGGTGACGTTACGACTCCCGATGGTCGCTTGGATCTGGGCCCAGCCCTCGGCTTGCCAGAGGGCGGACCCTACGTGCCCGCGCACCTGTGTGGTATTCCGGATCCACAAGACGGCGGTAAACCTAAATTCACGCTTATGGACATCAACAGCACCGGCTTCATCACCGAATACTCGGTGCTGGAACATGAGATCGACAATACCGCGATCGCCGAGGCTGGGTTCGAATGTCGCACTGGCGCTGACATTTTGAGTGGTACCGCCGGCACCCCGTCAGACTTGCGCAGCAAGCTCCCGGTCGTGGCCTGGTTGCCCAAGGCCGAAGGGGAGATTCCGGTGAAGCAGGGCGACACTGTGATCACTGAGCTGCAGGACATTACCTACGGCTGTGGCAGTTACCGCGGCGGCACCAACCGGTACTCCTACTTTGCCTACAACCTGAGGCACAGAGTTGATGCCGACTACCGGACCATCGTGCGCAATGCCTTGGTGCAACTGTCAGCAACGATCGACCAGACCTCAGCCTGTGTCGACTCCGGCAATGGCAGTTTTGCTGGCATCGGCCCCAACATGAAGACAGTCCTGGCAGCCTACGACAGCAATCGGCTTCCCCTCGCCAAGCAGCATCTGCAGAAGTTGCTGGCTAAAGTGGAATCCCATAAGCAGCTGAATGAGCGCTACAGGGGTTGCTTTTACGATTTGGGCAACGATGCCATCGTCAAGGGTTCTCCCGGCGAGTTCCCCCCCGAAGAAGTCCCCAATGTGGTGCCGCGCAACTTCCGCGCCGATCTGATCGTCCAGACTCGCCATGCGCTGTATATGTTCGGGCGCATGCTGGGGATCATCGACCAGAATTTGCCGGATGACTTCAAGGGTTTGCCGCCGATTTGAGGGCACGATGGCATAAGTAGTATTGACCAGCAAAAACCCGCCCCCGTGGCGGGTTTTTGCTTTCAGGCCGGGCCTGCGTCACAAGGGGGCGTGATCGCGCGAGTTTGGTGCGCTCCTTCCCGTTTGGGTGATTGCGGCAGGCTGTAATCCCCCTGGCAGGTCGCAGGATACAGGCTCGGGCGCCTGCGCAAGCAACTTCCCCCCTTGGTCCAAAACTTGCTGCCAAAGCCTGTCCTTCTTTCTCACAGGCTGACCATTCGTGAAAACCCCACTCGACCCCGCGGCCATGCAGGCCACCCTGCTGCAACAGATGGGCTGGCGCACTCGCCCCGGCATCTTCGGCCAGCACGCCGCCAGCCCGCAGTCCATCCATGCCCTGCTGGGGTACTTCCTCAACGACCGGGATTCCCCCACGCCGTTTCCCGGCCGGGACATGCTGGTGGACAGCGCGCTGTTCGACTGGGGGGTGGCGCCGCCGCTGGAGAAGGTCATCCGTTCACGCCTCGAGCTAGACCTCCTGCTGGGGCTGCCGGAGCTCTACCGGCACAGCGTGGCGGTGATAGAGCCCTGGCGCAACGTGGGCCTGAATGTCGATGGCGAGGAGGTGAGGGCATCGAAGAACATCGCCTACATCCTGCAGCAGGTGGCCGACGCCGACACCATCCTGTTCCCGATCTGGGAGAGCGG
>JBFZEF010000294.1:0-4890 GCA_041307045.1 Halioglobus sp. | reverse complement strand
ACGCTCTTCCGATCTCTTGACGGGCATCTCCCGGCGGGTTGCAGGCTGCTTCAGAGTGCTTGATTGATTGCAACAGGGGGGACTCTGCTGTGGGCCAGTTCGAAAATCTCAGAAAGCAGATGATCGATCACCAGTTGGCTGCGCGAGGCCTGCGGGACAGTGCGGTGCTCGCTGCCGTCGCCGCGGTTCCGCGTGAGAAATTTGTGCCACCGGAGCTGGTCGAGTTCGCCTACCACGACTCGCCCCTGCCGATCGCGGCGCGCCAGACCATCTCGCAACCCTATATCGTGGCGCTGATGACAGCAGCGCTTGAATTGCAGCCACAGGACCGCGTACTGGAAGTAGGTACCGGCTCCGGCTATGCCGCCGCGATCCTGGGCCAGATCGCCAGCGATGTGTACACCATAGAGCGGCATAAAATCCTCGCCGATACCGCTCGCAACCGACTTGCGGAGCTGGGATATACCAACATCCGTGTGTTGCATGGTGATGGCACCCTGGGTTGGCCACAGTACGCTCCCTTTGATGCCATCGTCGCAGCCGCCGGGGGCCCTGACGTTCCTGCAACACTCAAGCAGCAACTGGCTGTGGGCGGCCGCCTGGTAATTCCGGTCGGCGTTACCCTGCACAGCCAGAAGCTGCTCCGCGTCCGCCGCATCAGTGAGACCGAGTACCTCGAAGAGGACCTGGGAAGCGTGCGCTTCGTGCCCCTTATCGGTGCCGCCGGATGGGAAGACGAAACAGCCAGCACAGTATCTGCCAGAACGGCGGAGGTGACGCTGCCAGAGCTGATTTATGATTCCAGTGAGCACTTTGCCACGATTGACCGGGTGAATCTGGATGCACTGCTGGAACGCATCGGCGATAGCCGCCTGGTGCTGCTGGGCGAGGCCTCACACGGCACCGCCGAGTTTTATGAGATGAGGGCCCGCATCACCCGGGAGTTGATCGAGAAGAAAGGGTTTACCGGTATTGCCGTTGAAGCGGACTGGCCTGATGCGGCCGCCGTAGACCACTACATCACCGGTACTTCGCCTGACCCCCTGCTGGCGAGCGCTCCCTTCTCGCGCTTTCCCACCTGGATGTGGGCTAACCGCTCGGTACTCGATTTTGTCGAATGGTTGAAAGTCTACAATGAGCAGGTTACGCCGCTCAGGTCCAGGGTAGGCTTTTACGGTCTCGATCTGTACAGCCTGAGCAGCTCCATAGACGCCGTGCTCAACTACCTCGAAACCATTGATCCTGAGACAGCTGAAGTCGCCAGGGTGCGCTATGGCTGCCTGACGCCCTGGGCGCGCGATCCGGCGCTTTATGGCCAGGCCCTGCTGACGCGGCAGTACAGAAAATGTGAAGCCGAAGTCGTTGCAATCCTGCAGAACCTGCTGATGAAGCGCGCCGACTATTCAATGGCGGATGGCAAGCGCTTCTTTGACGCCGAGCAGAATGCGCGCCTGGTAAAGAACGCCGAGCAGTACTATCGCACCATGTACTACGCCGAATTCAACTCCTGGAACCAGCGCGACCAGCATATGTTTGACACACTGCAGTCGGTGCTGCGCTTTCGTGGACCGGAAGCGAAAGTGGTGGTCTGGGAGCACAACTCGCACGTCGGTGACGCCCGCGCTACCGAGATGAGTGCCCGGGGCGAGTTCAATGTCGGCCAGCTTGTAAGGCAGCACTATGGCGACGCGGCTTACATTATCGGCTTTGGTACCGACAATGGGACCGTTGCAGCGGCATCCGAGTGGGGCGGCCCGATGGAAGTGAAACAGGTGCAACCGTCGCACATGGACAGCTATGAGCGGGTCTTTCATGAGGTTCGCACCGACAATTTTCTATTGCCCCTGCGCAAGCCGCTCAGGGAAGCTGCCCGGCACAGACTATTGGCTGAAAGGCTGGAGCGCGCGATCGGGGTGATTTACCGGCCTGAAACAGAATTGCAGAGCCATTATTTCTACGCCTGCCTGCCCCGTCAGTTTGACGAATATGTCTGGTTTGATGCCACCCGGGCCGTTGAGCCGCTGCGCAGGCAGGACATCAGGGGAACGCCCGATACTTTCCCCTTTGGGCTCTAACCTGATGATGGCGTGGGGGCCTGTCCCAGACGCGCTGTTGATAGCCTGGCGTGCGCGAGGGTAACCCTGTGCAAGCAACCGCCACCTGCCTCGAGATCATGGGCGACTACGCGAGGACGACCGGGCTGTCCGACAGCTCGAGCGCGCCGCGCCGCTACCTCTGGACCGACGCCTTTGCCGTCTGCAACTTCCTCCAGCTCTATCGACTGACAGGCCGGCAGATCCATCTCGATACCGCTCGCCGCCTGGTCGACCAGGTGCATTTCGTGCTGGGCAGGTACGCCGATAACGACTGGCGCAGCGGTTGGATAAGCGGCCTGGATGAACAGTCCGGTTGCGAGCACCCCACCGCCGGCGGGCTGCGAATCGGCAAGAAACTGCCCGAGCGCCAGCCCCATGAAGCCTTCGATGACCGCCTGGAGTGGGATCGGGACGGGCAGTACTTTCATTACCTGGCGAAGTGGATGCAGGCACTCGTCCGCATGGCGGTAGTCACCGGCGAGAGTCGCTATCATCGCTGGGCCCTGGAACTGGCCAGGGCGGCGCACGCCGGCTTCACCTACAGACCCATGGCGGGGCAGACCAGGCGAATGTACTGGAAGATGTCTGTCGACCTTTCCCGGCCGCTGGTGACAAGCATGGGCCAGCATGACCCGCTGGATGCGCTGGTCGCTTACCTGGAAATCCGGGCTAATAGCATCTCTGACGAGGATTCCATGCAGACCGTTGCTCTGTGGGATGAGATAGCCGATTGCCAGGCGATGTGTGCCGGCAGGACCTGGGCTACGGATGACCCGCTGGGCACCGGCGGCCTGCTGGCGGACACGTTCTGCCTGGCGCAACTGCCCGCCGGGCCCGAGGACTGGGGGCCGCTTGAATTGTCGTCCCTGCTGGCAGATTGTGTGGCCGGGGTGGTGGCCTTTGAGCGTTCCGGGGTGCTCCGTTTGCCGGCCACACACCGCCTCGCCTTCCGCGAACTGGGGCTGGCGATCGGGCTGCACGCGATCGCGCGTTGGAGCGACCTGTCTGCACAGCAAGCAGGCGAGTTTGTTGCAACGGGAGAGGAACTGAGGCAGCTGGACCGCCTCGCCGGATACCGCGATCTGCCGGCGGCAATCGAGGCGTTCTGGTTGCAGGGGGAGCAGCAGCAGGCAGCCAGCTGGCGCGATCACCTCGACATCAACCGGGTGATGCTCGCCACCAGCCTGGCTCCGGATGGCTACCTGCTTACCGACTGCTCGCAATAGACGACAGGGCCTGCGTCAGCTTGCTCCACGCCGGGTCGTTCCACGCCGGGTCGTTCCACGCCGGGTCGTTCCCCTTCCAATATTTTGCCCGTTCAGGCACTATTGCCGCCCTGTTGGGGCGGCCCCGGGCGCAGCGACTGCCGGCGCTGCCTGCGTTGCTGGGACCGCTCAATTAAAATCCAGTAAGATCAATAGCTTAGATGCAATCACGTGGCCTTTGGTAGTGGCCACCACTGAGGAAAGGAACAACCCATGCCTGTTATCACCCTGCCTGACGGCAGCCAGCGTGCGTTCGCCAACCCTGTCACCGTACACGATGTTGCCGCCGATATCGGCCCCGGCCTGGCAAAAGCCGCGCTCGCGGCTGTGGTCGACGGCCGCGAGGTGGACACCTCCCATATCATCGAGCGGGACGCAGCGCTGGCCATTATCACCGACCGCGACGACGCGGGACTCGAGGTTATCCGCCACTCCACCGCCCACCTGCTGGCCATGGCGGTGCAGGAGCTGTTCCCCGGGGTACAGGTGACCATCGGCCCGGTGATAGAGGACGGCTTCTTCTACGATTTCGCCACCGGCCACAGTTTTGCGCCCGAGGACCTGGCCAGGATCGAGCAGCGCATGGAAGAACTGGTGGAGCAGGACCTGCCCGTCGAGCGGCTGGTGGTCAGCCGCGAAAAGGCCGTTGAGCTGTTTCGCAACATGGGCGAGAACTACAAGGTGCAGATCATCGAGGAGCTGCCCGAGGGCGAGGAGATCAGCCTCTACCGCCAGGGCGCCTGGATGGACCTGTGCCGCGGCCCCCATGTGCCCAGCACCGGCAAATTGCAGGCGTTCAAGCTGACCAAGGTGGCCGGCGCCTACTGGCGCGGCGATGCCAAAAACGAGATGCTGCAGCGCATCTACGGCACCGCCTGGGCCAACAAAAAGCAGCTCAAGCAGTACCTCACGCGCATCGAGGAAGCCGAGAAACGCGACCACCGGAAAATCGGCAAGAAGCTGGACCTGTTCCATATCCAGGAGGAGGCGCCGGGCATGGTGTTCTGGCACCCGGCGGGCTGGAGTATCTACCAGACCATCGAGCAGTACATGCGCAAGGCCCAGGGCGAGCGCGACTACAGGGAGATCAGGACCCCCCAACTGGTGGACATGTCCCTGTGGCAGCGCTCCGGCCACGCGGAGAAGTTCGGCGACGATATGTTCACGCTGAAGGCCGAGGACCGGGAGTTCGCGGTGAAGCCGATGAACTGTCCCTGCCACGTGCAGGTGTTCAACCAGGGTCTCAGGTCCTACCGGGAACTGCCCCTGCGGCTGGCCGAATTCGGCTCCTGCCACCGCAATGAGCCATCGGGCTCCCTGCACGGCATTATGCGGGTGCGGGGTTTTGTGCAGGACGACGCGCACATCTTCTGCACCGAAGCCCAGATCCAGCCGGAGGTGTCGGCCTTCATCGACTTCCTGCACGAGGTCTACGCTGACTTCGGTTTCAGCGAGGTGATCTACCGGCTCTCCACCCGCCCGCCGCAGCGGGTGGGTTCCGACGCGGACTGGGATCGCGCGGAGAAGGC
>JBFZEF010000291.1:0-6598 GCA_041307045.1 Halioglobus sp. | reverse complement strand
ATCCGCGCTTACGGCTACCAGTCCATCGGCAATGAGCGCAAGGTACTGCGCGAGGATGGCAGCAGGCAGACCCTGGTGGAGGGCGGTGACCGGCTGGTAACTGCGGCCCTGGAGTACCAGTACTATTTCAAACCCAGCTGGCGCGGCGCCGTGTTCCTGGATGCCGGCGACGCTTTTGACTCCAGCGATTTCGACCTCAAGCTGGGGCCGGGCTTCGGCATTCACTATATGTCCCAGGTGGGAGCGGTACGGCTCGAATTCGCCAACAGCGTCAGCGATCCCGACCCTGCCTGGCGCATGGTACTGAATATAGGGGCGGAGTTTTGAACCTGCTGCTGTGGCGCCTCCTGGCCTGGGGCCTGTTGCTGCCGTTGTTCGCGCTGCTGTTCATGCCCCTGACCGAAAGGGGGAGCCGGCTGCTGCTGGAGAGCGCCGCGCGGGTACTGCCCATCGAACTGGAGTATGGCGGCGGGCACCTCGCCGGGGAGTTGCAGCTCACGCGCCTGGCCTGGGGTAATGCGCGCGTGACCGTGGAGGTGCAGGACATCCTCCTGGAGCTGTCGCCGACCTGCCTGTGGTATAGCAAGTTGTGTTTCCAGCAACTGTCTGCGCGGCAGCTGGATGTGACGGTGCTGCCGCGCCCGAAAGACGCGCATGGCCCGGACGGGAATGCGGATGACGACTCGCTGTTCGTGTTTCCGGTTGCGCTGGAGGCGGTGAATCTGCGAGTGGATGCCTTGCGCGTAGTGTGGCAGGACGGCGAGTGGCGCCAGGACAGTATCGAAGCAAGCGCCCGTATAAGCGACTCCACCATCAGGGTGACCCGGGCGTTGGTCCAGGGCGCCTCACTATCGCTGCGTGGCGCCGTCGACCCGCTCGAGCAGTTCCAGCTGCCACGGATTCGTCTGCCATTTGAACTGCTGGTGGATGAACTGGTGCTGGAAGCGGGAGCCTGGGATGTGTATGGCACAGTGGGCGCACTCGACCAGCTGCGCCTCAGCGGCAACTGGCGTCGCACTGAATTGCGGCTGGACATGCTCGATATCAGAGCCGCCGCCCTGGGGCGCTGGAGCCTGCGCGGCGATATCGACTTTTCCTCCAACTGGCCGCTTGCGCTGACTGCAGAGGGAGTGCTGCCGGAAGTCGCCGGATGGCCGGACCTGCTTGAGCGCCAGCTGTCTCTCACGGCCGACGGCGACCTGCACAGCCTGGACTGGCAGGGGCAGCTGGGCGGTGCCGTAAGCGTGGCGGCCAGCGGGTCACTTGCTATCCTGGCGCCGCAACCGTCGTTCCGGCTGGTAGCCAGTGCCGACTGGGCGCAGACCCTTGCACTGGCGGATCTGGTGGCGCTGCCCGAGCCGCTGGCCGGCACGCGTTTTTCTGCGCCGCTTGAACTCGAGGCCGACGGCACCCTTGAGCAGCAGCAGTTCCAGCTGGCGGCGACAGTGAGTGGTCTGGGATACGAATCCCTGGACCTGCGCCTGGCGGGCAGTCATTCACAGGGACGCATCGAGCTGGAGGACCTGCGTCTGGAGGACAGCGCTGGCGCCAATAAGCTGCTGGGCTCGGGCGTACTCGACTACACCGAGGGGCTCAGCGGCTCCGCACTGCTGGAGACCAGTGGCCTTGACCTGTTGCCCCTGAGTGACTATGGCGGTGGGCGAATCGAAGGCAAGTTGCAACTGGAGGGCGAACTTGCAGGGGAGGAATGGGTAGTGTCCCTGCTGGGCGCCGACCTTCGGGGTACGCTCAACAAGTTACCCGTCCGACTGGAGGGCTACGCCGGTATCGACAGCCAGCTGCGACTGCAGCCCACCGAACTGCGCGCCGAGTTCAATGGCACTCGCATGCAATTGCGCTCCGCGACGGATGAGGCCTTGCCCGCACGCCTTGATATTGAGATGGACGACCTCGGCCTGTGGCAGCCGGGCAGCCACGGCGCCCTCTCACTGCAGGCTTCACTCATGCCGGGCTGGGACTACTTTTCGGTTGACGGAACCCTGCAGCAGCTGCAATGGCAGGGACTTAAAATCGGCAGCGGCAGCATAAATGGCAACTACCAACTGGCCCTGGCGGACAAGTTCAGCCTCGAAGTAAGCATCGCGAACCTTGCCGTGGCCGGGCTCGAGTTCGACAGTGCGCTGCTTGCAGCCAGCGGAGATACAACCAGACTGACGACTACCCTGCGCAGCCGGGGAGACGTGGAGGGCCTGCTCGAAGTGAGCGCCAGGTCGGGAGCGGGCGGTGCATGGACAGGGGAATTGGCCGCCACAACTTTGCAGACCCCCCAGGGCGCCTGGTTTCTGGGAGAGCCTGTGAAACTTGAATTCGCCCCATCGCCCGTTCGCCTGCGCCTGGCTCCACACTGTTGGAGCTCCGGTCAGTCCCGGCTCTGTCCCGGCGACACGCTGCTGGCGGAGCAGGGGCGCGCGAGCCTGGCGCTGGAGGGCGACCTGTCACCTTTCGCCGCCTTCCTGCCGCCGTACCTGGAAGTGAAGGGCGCGCTGACGGGGCAGTTTTCCGCGGCCTGGGCCCCAGGCCAAACCGCGCTGCTTGAGGGTGATCTCCAGGCCAGTGACCTGCGGCTCACCCGCCATTTCGGTGCCGGAGAATCCGGCAGCGTGTCCTGGCAGAAAATAGCGGCCAGCGTACGCAAGGACGCCGCGGGACTCGTGTTCGATGCCGGTATCTATGCAGGCGATAGCAAGGTCGTCGGCCTTGACGTACACCTGGGCGCCAGCCCGGGCGAACCCGTTGCCGCCACACTCGCCGCTGCCGACTTCCAGCTTGCCAGCCTGGCGCCCCTGGCGTCCGGCATGTCGGTGCTGGAGGGCCATCTCAATGGCAGCCTGCGCCTGGCGGGAACCACAGAGCAGCCGCGGGCCGAGGGTAGTATCACCTTGTCGGATGGTCGCTTTGTCCTGGTGGACAACCCCACGGTGCTCGAACAGTTGGAGCTGCAGTTCGGCGCCCGCGGAGACGAGGTTGTCGTGCAGGGCCGGGGTAAGCTGGGCGGCGGGCCATTGGCCGTCTCGGGGACGTTACTGCGCCAGCCGTGGCGACTGGCGCTGGCGATCGAAGGCGACCACCAGGAGATCCTGCTGCCGCCCTCCACCCAGATGCTGGTCTCGCCGCGACTGGACATGACGCTGACCGAGGACCTGCTCGATCTGAAAGGTAATATCGCCGTTCACGAAGGTTCGCTGCTGCACCAGGAGTTGCCTCAGGAAGGGGTCAAATTATCCGCAGACGTTGTAGAGGTGGACCTGGCTGGCACCGCGGCCGATTCACGGCTCGCGCTCGATACACGCATGAATATTGGCCTGTTGATAGAGGACAAGTTCAGGATTGTCGGCGATATGGTGAACGCTACCGTAGGCGGGGAATTGCAGTTGAGCCAGGCGCCGCGCAAACCGCTGCAGGTGTTCGGTAACCTGAACGTGATAGGCGGCGAATTGCGCGCCTATCAGCAGCGCCTGCGCATCCGGCGCGGCACCATCAGCTTCGCCGGCACACCTGACAACCCGGACCTCGATCTGCGCGCACAACGCGAGATTCCCGGCGACCGGGTAGTGGTCGGCCTGCAACTGCAGGGCAGCCTCAAACAGGCGAAGCTGGAGGTGTTTTCCGATCCGGCGATGTCCCATGGCGAGGCCATGTCCTACCTGGTGCGGGGCAGGGGCCTGGACAGCGGTGCCGATGCAGATGGCGTAGCCATGGCCCTGTCCCTGGGGGCCGGCCTGGTCAACCGCTCGGCCGTCATCACCGAGCTCAACCGCATTCCGGGTATCAGCAATCTCGCCTTCGGCTCGGAGGGCAGTAACGAGTCTGATACCGCCGCTACTGTTGGCGGGTATATCGGCGAGCGCCTGTACCTTTCCTATGGTCTGGGGATTTACGAACCGATCACCGTGCTGACCGCGCGCCTCTACCTGCAGACCCGGCTCTGGCTGGAGGTGGTCAGCCGGCTGGAAAACTCGATGGACCTCTATTACTCATTTGATGTGGACTAGCCATTTTTCGCTCAATCCCTTGAGCACGGCTGGGAGATTTGAGGCACGACTGGCAACGCCATCTTTGCCAAAAGCCGGCGCAGCTCCGTGCGTTCGCCGGCTTCAAGCGTTCTGGTCAAGGACTCGACTGCAGCGACGGCTGCAGCTTCCAGCCGAGGGCGCAACTTCCGTCCCATGGGGGTCAGGTAGACACATATGGCGCGACCGTCCCGGTCATCTTTCTGGCGGCGGATGTAGCCATTGTGTTCCAGCCGCGACAGGGCCCGGGTGGCAGCAGCTTTATCGACGCCCACCAAGTCCGCCAGCTCCTGCTGCTTGCGGCCGTCGCGAATATACAGACTGAACAGGTAGAGGTAGCGTCCAGGGCCCAGATGCAGCGGCGCCAGCGCGTGCTCCAGTTGCTTTATCATGTGGCGGTGCAGCAATGCCAGATGACGGGCCTCGTGGTTGACCAGATCGATCACTGCCCGGTCTCCAGGTCGGCACTGTGTGCCGGAAGCAACCAGGCGACCAGTGCCAATGGTAAAACTATCAATGCACTGACGTAGAAAATTTCATCCAGGGCCAGGGTGCGCGCTTGTACGTAGACCGCCTGCTCCAGTGCAGCCATCACCGCGTCAGGCTCCGGTAGTCGCTGTGCTAGCAGTTCACTCGTTTGTTGATACTGGGGCGAGTCCACGGCAATCGATTCGGCGATGCGGCTGTGGTGAAAAATCGTTCTGTCGTCCCACAGTGTCACCCCGGCGGCCGTTCCCAGGCTGGATGCCAGCATGCGGACAAAGTTGAATATACCGGTAGCCGAAGCCATTTTCTCAGCCGGGAGCCCTACCAGGGTCAATATCATCAGGGGCATCCACACAAACGGCATGGCGGCCCCCATCATTAAACGCACGGCGGCGACGAAACCAGCCGAAGTTTCGGTGCTGGTCAGGGACTGCAGGTAGAAGGCCAGCGCGAAAATAGCAATACCGAACATGACGGTTGGTCTTGCGTCCCATTGCCGCATCCGCTGCCCTATCACGGGCATGAGTATCAGCGGCGCCAGCCCGAAGGGCGCCATCACCAGGCCAGCCCAGGTCGCAGTATAACCCATCGTGGTCTGTAACCAGATCGGATAGAGCACGGTGGCCGTCACATAACAGAGGAAAAACACCGAGATAAGCAAGGTGCCGGTAACAAAGTTTCGATGGGTGAACAGTGAAAGGTCTACCACCGGGTGGGCCTCGCCGCTCTCCCAGGCGAGGAACACGAAGAAACAGATAACGGAAACAACCAGCATTACGGTTATCTGCGTGGAGTCCAGCCAGTCCAGTTCGTGACCCCTGTCCAGCGCGAGCTGAAAACAGATCACACCCACCATCAGCAGGACCAGGCCGATAATATCCACGGGTTCACGGCGGGTTTCACTTTCGAATCGGCGCAACAAATTCCAGCACACGACCGCGCAGAACAGACCGACAGGCGTGTTGATCAGGAAAATCCACGGCCAGCCGAAATTATCGGTGATATAACCACCGATAAGGGGCCCCAGCACCGGGGCCACTGCACTGGTGATGCCCCAGATACCGAGTGCCAGGCCGTGCTTTTCAGGCGGATAGATACGCAATAGTAAAGCCTGTGACAGCGGTAACAGCAGGCCGCCGGAAAATCCCTGCAAGGCACGAAAGAGCAGTAACTCGTTAAAGCTGGTGGCGATGGCGCACAGCCAGGAGGTCAGTGAAAACAGGACAACGGCAATTATAAAGACCCGGACCTCGCCGTAGCGGCGGGTAATCCAGCCTGACAACGGCAGTATCACCGCCAGGCAGACACTGTAGACTGTAATTACCCAGCTGCCCTGGGAGGGGGTAGCGGCCAGGTTACCTGAAATAGTCGGCAGGGCGACGATGGCGATGGTGGTGTCGAGAATATTCATGAAACTGGCCATGGCCACGGCGAGGGTGGCGAGAGCCAGTGGCAGGCCGCGCAGGCGGGGTTCGGATTCGGTAGTGCTCAAGGGCGCGTCGTCGGGGTCAGTTGAGGTTTTCGGCAATTATCCGCGCGACAAGCGCCTCCGCGCCTTCGTCCTGGTAGTGGTAGATATCGGCATCTGCCACCGGCACGCGTGGTTTGGCAGTCGCCATCGGCGGGGTGCGACGCTCATGGGTATCGACCTGGACGTGCAGGGAGGCACCAAAGGGCAGGGGATGCTGTTTATCAAATGCCCGTTCCAGCGCAATACGCACCGGCACCCGCTGCACGATCTTGATCCAGTTACCAGTGGCGTTCTGGGGAGGTAGCAAGGAAAATACCGAGCCGGTCCCCGTGCCAATGCTTTCTATCGTTCCCCGCATGCGCAGATCGTCCCCGTAAAGGTCGGTCCGGATCTCCACCGGTTGGCCGGGTCTGATGTGGCGCAACTGGGGCTCCTTGAAGTTCGCCTCGATCCACGCGCTGTGACGCTCGACAATGGTGAACAGCGGTGTTCCGGCGGCGATGCGCTGACCGGCCTGGACTCGACGCCGGGCGATTTCACCATCCACCGGCGAGATCACCCGGGTTTTGCGCCAGTCGCGAAACGCCGTGCGCAAAGATCGGAAGAGCGT
>JBFZEF010000290.1:0-18390 GCA_041307045.1 Halioglobus sp. | reverse complement strand
TCGCTGCGCCTGCCCTGCAGCAGGGCGAACGGTTCTTCGCTCTCCTGGTCGGGGAATACGTCCTCCTCCGCCAGGGGGGTATCGAACTTCTGCAGCCGCCGGAACATATCAGTCCGACAATTGCGGGCTATCGTATACACCCAGGTACTGGCGGCCGCTTTCTCCGGGTTAAAACCCCCGGCCTTTTGCCACACCTTCAGCATCACCTCCTGCACCAGCTCATCGGCCACTGAGGCCGACAGCCTGGACCCGGACAGGGCGAAGGCCTTGATCAGGGGGGCGAAATGCCGGAAGAAGCGGGTGAACGCCGCCCGGTCCTGCCTGGTGGCGATCAGGACGAGGCACTCGCTCCACTCGTCGGTACGCCGACCACCCAGGTCCTGCGCGTCTAACCCTGTAAATTCGGAACTGTCTACCACGTGCGCTTTGCTCTCGGTTTGGGTGGTTGCAAAGGGTATACGCCTCCCCGGGGGGAGCGGATCACCCCGTTTTCGAATAAACTGCAAAAGATCCGATCGGGGGCTGCGCTCGTAACAAGGACAACTATCACCCAGGCTGGCCGCGCTTGCCGCGACCCGTCCATATTGCCATGGAGACCGGCATAGTGCGAATTGCTGTCATTGGATCGGGCATCTCGGGCCTCAGCTGTGCCCACTACCTGAGCACCTCCCACGAGGTATCGGTGTTTGAGGCGGGCCGGCAGGTCGGCGGTCACACCGCCACGGTGGATGTAAAGCTCGGCACCCGCCGCTATGCCATCGACACCGGTTTTATCGTGTTCAACGACTGGACCTACCCCAATTTCATCGCCCTGATGGACAGCCTGGGCGTCAGCAGCAAGCCCACGTCCATGGGTTTCAGCGTGCGCGATGAGCGCAGCGGCCTGGAGTACTCCGGCACCAACCTCGACACCCTGTTCGCCCAGCGTGGCAACCTGCTGTCCTGGCGCTTTATTTCCATGGTGCGGGATATCCTGCGCTTCAATAAAGAGTCGGTGGCCGACCTGGACGCCGGCCGGGTCAACGACAGCCAGACCCTGGGGGAATACCTGGAGCGCAACCGCTACGGCGAGGCGTTCTCGCGGCAGTACCTCACCGCCATGGGCTCAGCCATCTGGTCAGCCGATTGCGCCACCATCCTCGACTTCCCGCTGAGCTTCTTCCTGCGCTTCTTTCGCAATCACGGCCTGCTGTCAGTGCAGGACCGCCCCCAGTGGCGGGTCATCGAGGGGGGCTCCAGGGAGTACCTGCGCCCCCTGTGCCAGCGCTTCGCCCAGCGTATATTCACCGGCTGCGCCGTGACGCGGGTGCTGCGGGCCCCTGGCCAGGTAGTGCTCGCGATGGCGGACGGCCGCAGGCTGCCCTTTGACCAGGTGGTGCTGGCGACCCATTCCGACCAGGCCCTGGCGCTGCTGGACGAGCCCAGCCCGGCGGAGCGTGACGTGCTCGGTGCCCTGCCCTACCAATCCAACGACGTGGTGCTCCATACTGACACCCGCCTGCTGCCGCGCAACCGCAAGACCTGGTCCAGCTGGAACTATTCCCTGGGCGGCGGTCAGGAGCGCGCGGTGGTCACCTACAACATGAACATCCTGCAGGGTATCAGCGCGCCGGAGACGTTTTGCGTGACACTCAACAACAGCGCCGCGATCAACCCGGTGAAAATCCTGGGGCGGTTCAGCTATGACCACCCGGTCTTTTCCATCACCGGCATCGCCGCCCAGCAGCGCTGGGGAGAGATCAACGGCCAGCGCAATACCTGGTTCTGCGGCGCCTATTGGCACAACGGCTTTCACGAGGACGGGGTGGTGAGCGCCCAGCGGGTCGCCAACGCCCTGGGTCAGCAGAAACGGGCCGCTGCGTGAGATCCAGGCTGTACGAGGGCGTGGTCAGGCACCGGCGCCTGCACCCGCGGTCGCATGAGTTCAGCTACCGGGTGTTCATGCCGTACATCTGCCTGGACGAGCTGCCGGGGCTGTTCGACCGCAACCTGCTATGGTCGGCCCGGGGCTGGGCGGCGGCCCAATTCCGGCGCAGCGATTTCCTCGGCGACCCCCGCCTGCCGCTGCAGCAGGAGGTGCGGCGACGGATCCTGGAGGAAACCGGCGAGACTCACCGCGGCCCCATCTACCTGCTGGCGAACCTGCGCTACTTCGGCATCAGCATGAACCCCATCGCCTGCTACTACTGCTTCAGCGAGGACGAATCCCGCCTGGAATACCTGGTGGCGGAGGTCAACAACACCCCGTGGAACGAACGCCACAGCTACGTGCTGCCCGGGCCCGGGCAGGGCCGCTGGCTGCGCACCGAATTTGACAAGCAGTTCCACGTGTCGCCCTTCAACCCCATGGCGATGCGCTACCACTGGCGCAGCAGCACCCCGGACCAGCGCCTGGTGCTGCACCTGGCCAACAGCGAGGGGGGCGCCAAGGTATTTGACGCGAGCCTGTCCCTGTCCGCCCGGGAAATGACGGCGAGCAACCTCAACCGCACCCTCTGGCGCTACCCGCTGATGACCGCCCGGATAGCCCTGGCCATTTACTGGCAAGCCCTGCGCCTGTTCATCAAAGGTGTACCGTTTTATCCTCACCCAACCAGCAAACCCTCCGGAGCCTGACATGAGCAATTCCAGTGAACTTACTGCCAGCAGCCTCAGCCTGCCCAGGGAAGACAACCGGCTTCCCGCCCTCCAGACACTTGCACGGCGCGTCTGCCTGCGGCTTTTGGCCAATATTCAGTTTGGCAGCCTGGTCATCCACGATGGCGGCGAGGCCTTCCACTTCGGCAGCACCGGCGACCCGGCGCAACCACACGCGGAAGTGCACGTGCACGACCGCGGCCTCTACCGGATGATGCTCTCCGGGGGCAGTATTGCCAGCGGCGAGGCTTATATGCAGGGACTGTGGACCTCCCCCAACCTGGTGGCGGTGATGCGACTGTTCAGCGCCAACCTCCCCACCCTGGAGATGCTTGAGGCCCGGCAATCCTGGCTGGTTCGCTTGGGACTGAAGCTTTCCCACGCCCTCAAGCGCAATACCCACAGCGGGTCGCGCAAGAACATCTCGGCCCATTACGACCTGGGTAATGATTTCTTCCGCCTGTTCCTCGACCCCACGATGATGTATTCGGCCGCCCTGTTCGAAACCGACCGCACGGGGCTCGACGAGGCCTCCGTGGCGAAGCTGGACGAGCTCTGCCGGCAACTGGAACTGGGCAGCGGCGACCACCTGCTGGAGATCGGCACCGGCTGGGGCGGCCTGGCGATCCATGCGGCCAGCAACTATGGCTGTCGAGTCACCACCACCACGATCTCGAAGGAGCAGTACGAGCACGCCCGCGCCCGCGTGCGCGCGGCCGGCCTGGAGGATCGGGTCAGCGTGCTGTGTGAGGACTATCGCAAGCTGGAGGGCAGCTTTGACAAGCTGGTTTCGGTGGAAATGATCGAGGCGGTCGGCCACGACTTTTACAGCAGCTATTTCAGCCGCTGCAGCCAGCTGCTCAAGCCGAGCGGGAAGATGGTCATCCAGGCGATCACCATAGCCGACCAGCGCTACGAGGCGGCGCGCAAGTCGGTGGACTTTATCCAGCGCTACATTTTCCCAGGCGGCAGCCTGCCCTCGGTGGCGGTGATCGCCGACCACCTGGCCCGGGACACCGACATGCAAATGGTCCACCTGCGTGATATCACCCGTGATTACGCCCTCACCCTGGCTCACTGGCGGGAGCGCTTCCTCGCGGCCCAGGCCGCTGTGCGGCAGCTGGGATTCGACCAGAGCTTCGTGCGCATGTGGGAGTTCTACCTCGCCTACTGCGAGGGCGGTTTCCGCGAGCGCATCATCGGCACGGTGCAACTGGCCTTCGCCAAGCCCGGCTACCGCTTCCAGAACCGTTAGGAACCGGCTTCAGGCTCCCCGGGCCAGGGCCGGTAACACCACCAGGGCGGCAACAGATCACGGTACTGGCGCTCGCCGTAGCGGCTGTCCACCAGCAGGGCCCGGCCCCGGTCTGTGCCGCCACGAATAACCCGGCCCAGGGCCTGGTCCACCTTCTGCATGCCGGGATAGAGGTAGGCGTATTCGAAGCCCGCGCCGTACTGCTGTTGGAACCATGCGCGCAGTTGCTCGGTCTCGCGATTGAACTGTGGCAGCCCCACCCCGACGATCACCACGCTGGTGAGACGTTCACCCGGCAGGTCGATGCCCTCGCCGAAGATACCGCCCAGGATGCAAAAGGCGGCCACATCGCGGCGCTCTTCCAGCAGCGTGAGCAGGCTGTCGCGATCCCCGCCCGGCTGCTCCCGCTGCTGCACCCAGAGACAGGGGCGCAATTGCTCCAGTCCCATCGCGCGCAGCTGCCCCAGGCAATCCTGCAGGTAGCGGTAGGACGGAAAGTAAACGATGCAGTTGCCGCTCTCCCGCCGCAGCCAGGCCATGAGGATTGCGGCCAGTGCCGGCAGGGACTGCTGGCGGCGGCTGTAGCGGATATCCACCCCGGTCGCCAGGAAAACTTCCAGCTGGCCCTGGTCGAAGGGCGAGGCTTCCCGCCGGAACACCGCCTCCGCCGCCAGGCCCAGGGCCTGGCGGGACCAGTCCGGGGGCGACAGGGTGGCGGAGAACGCCGTCAGCGAATGCAGCCGGGCCTGGCGTTGCCCCAGCAGGCGGGCGGGGTCGAGGCAGTTGAGGGTCACCTTCAGGCCCTGGCGGCCCTCGCCCCGGCTGAGCTCAAAGCGAAACTCCTCACCCCAGTTGTCCGCCAGCCGCAGGAATTGCAGCACCCCGAAGTAGAAGTCCAGCAACGCGCTGTGGCGGTGCAGCGCCGCCGGATCCTGCGCCGTCAGCTCCCCGGCGCGGGCGACGAAATCCTCCAGCGCCTGCCGCAGATCCCCCGGGATGTCCGGCCGGCTGTCGTAATCCGGTTCCCGCCACTGCTGCCGCTGCAGCGCCAGCAGCGCGCGATTGATGCGATCCAGCGCGGCGCCCAGGCCCGGCGCGGGCCGCCTGCGCACCGCCATGAGGTCGGCCTTGGCCAGGCTTGCCCGGTACATGCGCCGGGCCCGTTCCGGCAGGTTGTGGGCCTCATCCAATAGCACGCTCCAGCGCCGGCCATCCTGTTGCATCTGGCTGCCCAGGGTGGCGGTGAGGCTGTACACATAGTGCAGGTCGGCAATCACCAGGTCGACCCAGGGCAACAGGTCCAGCGCCAGCTGGTAGGGACATACCTCGAACTGGCGGGCCAACGCCTCGATATCCGCCTGGCGCAGGGCCCGGGAGTGGATCGCCGCCGCCATGGCGCGGGGCAGCCGGTCGTAGTAGCCCAGGGCGTAGCGGCAGTCCTCGCCGTGGCAGGCCTTGCCGGGAGAAAAGCAGATGCGCTCCTTGGCCGTGAGGCTGAGGGCGGTTGCGCCAGGACCCGCCTGGCGGAAGGTCTCGAGGGTTTCCTCGGCGGTGCGACGTCCCACGGTCTTGGCGGTGATGTAGGCGATGCGATCGTGCTTGCCGGTGGCCAGGGCCTTCAGCGCCGGGTACAGCACCGCCGCGGTCTTGCCGATACCGGTGGGGGCTTCCAGCAGCAGTTCACCCCCCTGGTCTATGCACTTGTACACCAGCTCGGCGATTTCGCGCTGGCCGCGGCGGAACTCCCCGTGGGGAAACGCCAGCGCCCCCAGGCCCAGGTCACGCTGCCGGCGCAGCCCGGCAAGGGTGGCCAGCCAGCCGGAAAAATTCGCCAGCGAGGTCCCGAGGAAGGCCTCGAGCTCGGCCCGGGAGTAGATCTGTGACAGGGGCGTTTCCTCGCCGCTGTCGATATTGAGCCAGGTGAGGCGCACCTCCAGCTGCGCCAGGTCCTGCTCGATCGCGATCAGGGCGGCGTAGATTCGCGCCTGGGCCAGGTGCATGCGGCTGACGGCGGCGGGAATCAGGGCAGGCCGGACACGGCAGGTCTTGATCTCCTCCACCAGGCCGGCGCCTGCATCGTAGCCATCCGCCCGGCCCCGCAGGCGCAGGCACACCTCGCCCTCCCGGTGGCAGTACTCCACCGGGTATTCGCTGCGGTAGCCCGCGCCCCGGCGCCGGTACACCAGCTGGTGCCCCGCCACACCCTGTTCGCCCGTGGGCGATGGCCGGAAGCGGTGGTCGATATCCCCGGCGCGGTGGCAGAAGGCGACCAGTTCGCCCACACTCACGGCCAGCTCAAGCATCGCCAATGGCGCCCGCCCGGTCGTCCCGCGCCGCTTCCCGGATCTCTTGTCCCGCCTCCTCCCAGGAGACCCAGGCTACCGCCGCCGGTATGCCCTCTTTCTCGAAGAAGCGCAGCCAGCGCTTCTGGCTGTCCTGCAGCGCGTCTCCCGGGCCCTTCACCTCGATCAGGCAGTAATCGCCGGGCGTATCCCCCAGCGCCAGCAGGTCGGGAAAGCCCCGGCGATTTTCCCCCGGATCGAACAGCATGCGCTCCCACACCGCCAGCAGGTGTGCAGCGGGGATGATCCGGGTCGCCGCCACCAGCAGGGCCTCCTCCAGCCGGCGCCAGTCGACCCAGCGGCACTGGAATGAGGCATAGCGCTGGTAGGCATCCCGCAACTCGCGGCCAATGTCCGCGCCGCGCAGCGCCGCCAGCCGCGCGGCGATGGCGTCGCGGCGACGCTCCCGGAAGGCGGGGCTGAACATGTCAGCGGGGGCGCTCTGGAACGGGTTGTGGAACGCGCCGGCGACGGGGGTGAAAATCTGCTCCCAGAAAGCCAGCCCGAACAGGGCGTTCATCAGCGTATTCTCGACGTAGTGCACCGCCAGCCAGCGGGAGGACAGCGCGCGCGCCGCCAGCAACTCCACCGGCGCCCCCTCCCGGGGGACGGTGAGTGACAGACGGGTGAAGTCATCCCGACACCGCGGCGGCGGCTTGTCACCCAGGTGGCGCCGCACCCGGGGCAGCACCCGCTGCGCCGCGTCGCGCTCTTCCTCGCACCAGGGTTCTGCCAGTATCTGCGCGCACAGCTGCGCCGCGCCGGCCCAGTCCTGCTGGCGCTCCATGAGCCGCAGCCGCCGCTCGCGGGCAGGGTGACGGCGGCTGCGCCCATACAACTGCGCCGCCAGGTCGAGCTCGCCAAGGCGTTCGAGGTCGCGACCCAGCCCATTGCACACCCGGTACCAGCGCCCCTCGCTGGAGGCAAAGCTCACTTCCAGCGACAACAGGCCCGCCGCCAGCGCCTGCAGCGCGGTCGGCTCCGGGCTCTCGCGCAGTTCGTACCAGCCGTCACTGAGCGCCGCCAGGGCGAGGTATTCCTCCACCGCCTCCCGCTGCGGGAACAGGCGATAGCGGCGGTCGAGGGGGTAGGGATAATAGCGGGCCACGCCCAGCTCGCTGAGCACAAAGTCGGTGAGGCCCTGGCGCCGGTTGCCGAAAAACAGCAGCTGCAACACCTCCACTTCCCGCGCACCGCAGGGCGCGATGATGCGCGCGCCGTCCATCGCCGCCAGCCGCGCCAGCAGCTCGCCCTCATCCAGGGCCAGCGACTCGATGGCCGCTAGCAGGGCGGCCTTGCCCTGCGGCGCCGCCCCTGGCAGCGGCCCGAAGGCCCGCAGCAGTTCCGGCCGGGTATACATGGCGCCCAGGTCCGCCACAGGCAGGCCCCCGGCAAGCTGGGCCAGGCCCGCGTCGAGCAGGCTGTCGACCAGGGGCGCGATCGCGCCCAGCTCGGGGTAAGCCAGCCTGCTCTCCCGGAACCAGGGCCCCACCCGGGACACCAGCCGCACATACAGGCACTGCGCAGCGAAGGGCAGATCGCGAAAACGCTGCAGGAACAGCTGCTCGCCGGGCGCCAGCAGGTCGGCGTACTGCGCTTCCACGGTGGCGCACAGGGCCAGGAAGTTATCCCGGTAGTAATGCGGTGCCAGTTCCCTGCCGGCGCTCGGTTCCATGCGCGAACCTATGCCGGGGAAGTGGGATTGCCGCGCTGCTGCAACAGTACCGCGGGAATGATCAGCGCCAGGCCAACCAGGGTGGCGGGATGGATTGGCTCCCCCAGGATCGTGGCGATAAACACCAGCGAGACCAGGGGCGACAGGAAGATCAGGTTGCCGATGCGGGACACGCCGCTGGACAGGCGCAGCGCGGTGGACCACAGGGCGAAGGTCAGCCCCATTTCAAACAGGCCGACATAGGCGGCGCCCACCAGGGCGCGCCAACCGGGAACTGCGAGGCTCGAGAACAGCGCGCACAGGGCCAGCGCCACTGGCGCCGCCACCGCGAAGTTGAGGCACAGGCAGGCAACCGGATCGCGCCGGTTGCGGGTAGACACCAGCCAGTACATTGCCCAGACCAGGGTGCTCAGCAGTGCCAGGGCGACCCCTTCGAGACTGTCAAACTCCAGCTGCAGGACCTGCCCGCGGGTGGCGATCACCAGCACCCCGCCGTAACCCAGCAACAGTGCGAGCGCATCGCGCCGGTTCAGCCGGTGGCCCAACAGCGGCACCGCCAGCAGCGCCAGGGTAATCGCCCAGGTGTAATTGATCGCCTGCGCCTGCTGCGCCGGCAGTAAATCGTAGGCCCGCAACAACACCAGGTAATAGGCCACCGGGTTCACCAGGCCCATCAGCAGGAAGTAAACCGGGGTTTCACGGGCATACCGGGGCAACAGCGCCAGGCGCCCCTGCCGCCACAGGATCGCGAACAGGGCCAGGCAGGAAAAGCACACGGAGTACGCCACCAGTTGCCACACGTCCAGCTCGCGCAGCGCCAGCTTGAACGCCGTGGCCACCGTGGACCACAGCAGCACCGCGCACAGCCCGTAATACAGCGCCCGGCGGTCACTGTTCAGGTTTACCTGCATAGCGTCGATATAGCCTCGATCATGCCGGTAGACCCGACCTGGAGATTCCGGGCCTATGTTACGTCATCGGCGCAGCGGAGTAAGTATCCGCGGTGCCTCGGGCAGGCTATGTACGCTCCCGGGCTTTTGCGGCATTCTGACCAGCCACTACCGGGAGCACGCCTGCTTGAGCCACAATCCACCAGCCCATGGACACGCAGCGGCCGTGCAGCCCGCGCAACTGCCGGCGACTACAGGGGAGGTAGCGTGATCGACCTTGCCGCGCTCTGGGATTTCCCCGATCCCCACACCGTTTACACCCGGGTGCAGCCGGAAGATATCGACGGACTCAGGCACACCAACAACACCGTATACGTGAAGTGGTGCGAGCAGGTCGCCTGGGCGCACTCGGTCAGCCTGGGCCTGGACCTGGAGAGCTACCGGGCGCTGGACCGGGCGATGGTCATTACCCACAGCGAATACGATTACCTGCAGGCCTCGCGGGAAGGGGATGAGGTGGTGGCAGGCACCTGGATCATCAGCTCCGACCACAGGCTGACCATGCAGCGCCGCTTCCAGGTGATTCGCCTCGGGGACGGCGCCACCCTGTTGCGGGCGGGCATGCGCTTCGCATGTATCGAGCTGAGCAGCGGTCGGCCGCGGCGAATGCCACCGGAATTCCTGGCAGGTTACGGGCCGGCCATCCTGAACCAGGGACATTCTGCATAGGTCGGGGAAGTAGAGTCCCGCAGCTCCCTGACCCGTTTTGACATTGCCAGTTCCAGTGGACGTCGGCATCCCTGCGGGCGCGTCGAATTACTCTTTTCGGACATTTCCGGTTGCGCACGGTTTTTTCCTGCGCAAAACTGGGTTTGAAGCAATTGCCGGAGACAGACACGGTGAATAACGACGGGGCAATGGCATGACAGCTGACACCATTGATCGACGCCAACACGAGCGCTTCAGTTTTGAACAGGCGATCTACGTCGAAGTGGTCGAAAGAGGGAGTCGGTCAGAGGCAGACAATACCATCATTCGGTGCGAGACACTGGATGTCTCGATGGGTGGCCTGCGCATCGCGGTGCCTATTGCCATTGCCGGGGGCAGCACGCTCAATATCGCCGTACCGCTGGATGACTGGAAGGAAAACCTGGAACTGGTCGGTGAGGCGAAGTGGGTGAGGGAGGCCGCGGACAGGGGAGGTTACTGGGTCGGCCTGGAACTGAAGGATTCCAGCCGCGAGGACATGGAAAAGTGGTTCAGGGTCGTGCAAAGGCTGAAGAAGGACGCGGAATCCGCCGCTGAGGGGTAACAGCCGTGTCAGCGGCCGACCCTGCGATTGCGCAGGGTGCCGTCGCAGGGGCGGCATCGCGGATGCGTCCGCCAGCTCGTTGCACTGCCCTATAGTTGCGGCGCCGGGCGCTGTGCAAACACCAGGTAAAGCAGCGGCCCAAAGGAGCCCAGAAACAACGTGGCCACTACCCAGGGCCAGGGATTGCGGCCCGCCTTGCGCGCCTCCGGCACCAGCCAGGTCAATACCAACACCAGGGCGATCACCAGGTCGGCGATCACCTGCCACCCCGCGGGGCTGTGGCGGTGATAGTCAAAAATTCCGATGTAGCCGACCTTTTGTACTGCGTAAGCGGTCAGCACGGTGAAGGGTATGAGGATCATGATGGCCAGGGTGCGTCTGCTCATGGCAAGCTCCTTTCGATTGGTTTGAATCTATTCTCCAACTTTGACTGTTTTGCGACAATTACCTCCGAGGTAATTGAATGCGTGCCCACTGCAGCCCAATCATAGGCGCATTCAGGAGAGACTCGATGGCCACCCTACAAGCAACTGCGGCACCGGGCTTCCCGTCAATCTGCCGCCAGTGGCGCCAGTTCAGGAAGCTGTCGCAACTTGACCTGGCGCTGGCGGCCAATGTTTCTCAGCGCCATGTAAGTTGGCTGGAGACCGGGCGCAGCCAACCCAGCCGTGAAATGGTGGTGCGCCTCTCCGATGCACTGGATGTGCCACTGCGGGAGCGCAACGCCCTGTTCCAGTCCGCCGGCTTTGCCCCGGTCTACAGCGAAAGCCGACTCGAAGATCCGCTAATGGCACCCGTGCTGGATGCACTGAACCATGTTCTGGAACACCATGAGCCGCTGCCGGCGGTAGTCGTGGATCGCTGCTGGAACATAAGGAAGAAAAACCGGGCGGCGGACCTGCTGTTGAGTCTCGGCGGAGAACCCGCCGATATGCTGCAACGGATAGGCGACCAGGGAGAGTTCAACCTCGCGCTGATCACTGTGCATCCCCTGGGTCTGCGCCAATATATTGAAAACTGGGAACAGGCGGCGCCCGCGTTCGTCCGCCGCCTGCAGCGCGAAGCCCTCGCCTCGGGCGATCCTGAACTGCAGGCGCGTTTCCAGCGGATTGTCGATCTGGCCGGCCCGCTGGCGCACAGCGATCCCCTCGCGCAGTCCCTGCTGCCGGTGCTCCCACTGGAACTCAATATCGGGGGTCTTGAGCTCAGCCTGTTTTCGGTTATATCCACGTTCGGCACGCCCCAGGACATAACCACGGACGAGTTGCGGATCGAGGCTTTCTACCCCGCCAACGGGGCAACCGCGGAGTTCTTCAGGGGCGCGGCGCGGCCCGCGTAGCGCCACGGCACCGGCGGATCAGGCCCGCTCCCAGTCAAAAGCCAGCACCCGGCGTATATCCGCAACGCCGGTGGCCAGCATCAACAGCCGGTCCACCCCCAGCGCCACCCCGCTGCAGCCAGGCAGGCCGTGATCAAGGGCCGCCAGCAGGCGCGTGTCCAGCGGGCGTTCGGACAGGCCGCGTTCCCGCCGCAGGGCATTGTCGCGCTCGAAGCGCCGCCGCTGTTCCTGTGGGTCCTGCAGTTCGAAATAGCCGTTGGCCAGTTCCATGCCGTCGACGTACAACTCGAAACGGTGCCCCACCATCACCCCGGCGGAATCTTCAACCCGCGCCAGGGCAGCCTGGGAGGCGGGGTAGTCCCAGACGAAGCAGATGCCGAGCCCAGCCAGCCGCGGCTCGATGAGGTGGCTCATCAACAGGTCGAGCCAGAGATCGCGCTCGCCGGCGATGGTGCCGGTGTCGATCCGGCTGCGCGCCACCGACTCCAGTTCAGCCGGCGTCGCGGTAAAGGGGTCCACACCCAGAAGCTCCAGAAACAGCTGGCGATAGCTGTAGCTATGCAGCGGGCGCTCGCCGAGACAGTGGCGCACCAGCTGCGCGACCTCGGCCATCAGCGCGTGGTGGTCGAACCCCGGGCGGTACCATTCCAGCAGGGTGAATTCCGGGTTGTGGCGAGCGCCGGCTTCGCCATCGCGAAAGGCCCTGGTGAGCTGGAATATGGGCTGGCCGTGGCTGGCCAGCAGCCGCTTCATGGCGTACTCGGGGGAGGTCTGCAGGTAACGCGGGCGGGCGGCAAGGGACACACCGCGCTCCACTACCAGGGGTTCGATGGCGGGGTCGGTGATGCCAGAGGCGCACAGCAGCGGCGTTTCCACCTCCAGTACCTTGCGAGTGGCGAAGAACTGGCGAATCTGGGCCAGCAGGGCAGCCCGCGCGCGCAGCAGCCCGAGCGTCGCTCCCGGCTGCCATTCCATGCGCGGAGCCGGGCTTACTTGGAAACGCGGTTCTGGTATTCGCCGCTGCGCGTATCGACCCGGATCACTTCGCCCCGGTTGATGAACAGCGGCACTTTCACCACGGCGCCGGTACTCAACCTGGCGGGCTTGCTGCCGCCCTGGGCGGTATCGCCCTTGAGGCCGGGATCGGTCTCGACGATTTCCAGCTCCACGAAGTTCGGCGGCGACACCGACAGCGGAACGCCGTTATACAGGGTAACTTCGTATGGATCCTGTTCCTTCAGCCAGTTGAGTGCGCCGGCCACGGCCTTGGCATCGGCCTGGTGCTGCTCGAAGGTGTCGGGCTCCATGAAGTACCAGAATTCACCATCGCTGTAGAGATACTCCATGGTGCGATCCACCACGTCGGCGCCTTCCAGGGTCTCGCCCGAACGGAAAGTGCGCTCCCACACCCTGCCGGTCTTCAGGTTGCGCAGCCTGACCCGGTTGAAGGCCTGGCCCTTGCCCGGCTTTACAAATTCATTTTCGAGGATGGTACAGGGCTCACCATCGAGGATAACCCTGAGGCCGGAGCGAAAATCATTGGTGGAAAAGGTAGCCATGGTGCACTCGTATAAGCCGGAAAAGGCGCCAATGATAACTCAGGCGGGAAGCCAATGGCAGATAGGGGATATTCACGTTGGCGGGCCTGCTAATTTGTACGATACTCTGATCACGATGGTCCCAACATGCCAGATAACGACAAGGGTCCTTGCCAGATGAGCAGCGAGACGCCGATAAAATTGCGGATTCCGCGACAGGAGCTGCAGCACTTCGACTTTTTCCCCCTGACTGCTGACGCGGCGCAACAGTGGGCCCACGACCTGCCGGTCACCAGTTCGAGCCTGGTCGCACAACAATTGCTCGCGGCGCTGGGCCAACTCAACCAGGTGGAGCTCGCCCCCGAGCTGCGCTTCGCCATCCTGGAGGAATTGCGGCCGGCGCTGCTGGTGGCTGCAGCGAGCCTGGCGCGACGCTTCCTCAAACAGCCGCTGGTCATGCCGGATGAGCCGCGCCAGATGGCTGAACTGGCGGACAACCTGCACCAGCTGGCCGGGACCGGTTACACCATAGTAGCCGTGCATGCGATCCAGCGCCGGGAGAGCATTCGCCAGGTCAATGCCGCGCGGCTCGCCTGCGAATCCATCCACCGCGCTATCCGCTTTGCCGGCGCCCGCCTGCTGCAGACATTCCAGCTGTACCGGCCGGCCCAGTTGCGCAGCTGGCTGGGGCTGCACCAGCTCTACGCCCTGGCGGAAGGGCAGCAGCTGACCCAGCTGCATGTCGAAGACGAGCTGTCCGGCAGCGGCACCATCGCCACCGCCTACCTGCAGGTGCTGATGCTTGGCTGCTGCAAACCAAACCAGTTGCGCCAGGCCGACCTCACGGCCATCTACCGCGGCCTGCAGGAATGGTGCGCACTGCTGCAGGTAAGCCGCGCGGCCGGGCAGAACGACCAGTTCCTGACTGACCTCGACGGCGACCTGCCGGCGATGTACAGCCAGCTCTATCGCGAGCCACCCGGCCCCCGCACCCGCTATATCGATACCCAGCCGCTGATCCAGCACCTCAGGAAGCTGGCCGCCAACGCCGATAAACAGGGTGTGGTGTTTGACAGGGACACCATCGTAAGCCCGGCTCTGCTCGATCACCTGCTGACCTGCTTCAGCAAAATGAGCATGCGCAACTTCAGCCGCAAGCAGGCCGGCAAGCCCATCTGGGTCGGTATCGGCTTGAGCGCCTGTCACTACCACCTGGCGGGAGAGCAGGCCTTCGAGCAGGTACTGTACGGCCCGGAGTTTGTCCCCGCGCCACTCGAGCGCCTGGGCGGCAATCCCTTCCAGGAGCGCCAGTCCAACAGCGATCTCTGGCAGCAGGCCAACCCGCAAGAGGATTTTACCGGGGATTCCTACGCCCGCGGCGACGACGCGCAGGCACACGAAGTGGAGGTTGACCACAAAAGCCTGGCCGCACTGGGGGGGCAGGATGACTCGGAAGAGCTGGACGCCCGGCAACGCTACCAGGCGCACAGGGTAACCATGTTTGACGCCAGCCCCGGCGGCTACTGCCTCGAGTGGGGCGAGCAACTGCCCGCAAATATCAGAACCGGAGATGTCGTGTGCGTGCGCGAGGACGAAAGCCCGCGCTGGGCGCTTGCGGCAATCCGCTGGATGAGCCGGCTGGATGACAGCAGGACCCTGATCGGACTGGAGTTGCTCAGCCCCGGCGCCAAACCCTACGGGGCCTGCCTGCAAGCACAGAGAAAAGGCGAACAGGCCGAGCCGGTGCGAGTGCTGCTACTACCGGGAATAAAACTGGTGGGCCAGGCGCCCACCCTGCTCACGCCCCGGGCCGGTTTCCGGGAGCGTCAGAAAATCGTCCTGTTGCGCCATGGCGAGGAGTTCTTCATACAACTGATGCGCCCGGTGGCGGTTACCGGTGCGTTTGCGCAATTCGAGTTCCGCTACGTAAAGCAGCTGGGTGACGTGCTGGCTGAGGACAAGAGTCGCCCGCGCGATAGCGCCGGCTTCGATTCGGTGTGGACCAATATCTGACCGCTAGCGGCTGTTGGCGGCGTGGCTCTGGTGGCGATCGGAAAGCCCCAGCAGATAGAGGATCGCATCCAGGCCAAGTGTAGATATCGACTGGTCGGCGGACTGCTTGACCAGCGGCTTCGCCCTGAAGGCTATCCCCAGGCCCGCGATGCTGAGCATCGGCAGGTCGTTGGCCCCATCTCCGACCGCGATCACCTGCTGCAGGTCGATGCCCTGCTCGCCGGCCAACTGCCGCAGCAACTCGGCCTTGCGCGGCCCGTCCACGATGGCACCGACAACCCTGCCAGTCACCTCCCCGCCGGCGACATCGAGCTCGTTGGCATGGACATAGTCGATCCCGAGCCGCGCCTGGAGGTGGCGGGCAAAGTAGGTAAATCCGCCCGAGAGTATGGCGGTCTTGTAGCCCAGGGTGCGCAGCGTGGCGATCAGGTGCTCAGCCCCCTCGGTGATCTTCAGCGCGGCCGCCACCTGTCCCAGCGCCTCCTCCTTAAGGCCCCGCAGCAGTGCAATACGGGCCCGGAAGCTCTCGCTGAAATCGATCTCTCCCCGCATCGCCCGCTCGGTAATCGCGCTGACCTGGTCACCGACCCCGGCAAGGCGTGCCAGTTCATCGATAACCTCCGCCTCGATCAGGGTGGAGTCCATATCGAACACCACCAGGCGGCGGTTGCGCCGGTACATCGTGTCCTGCTGGAATGCCAGATCGACCTCGAGCGCGCTGGCGACCTCCAGCAGGTCGCGGCGGAACAGGTCAGGGTCTTGCAGCGGGCCTCGCACCGAGAATTCCACGCAGGCCTTGCTGAGCGGGGGTAACTCCCCCAACGGGATGCGCCCGGACAGGCGGCTGATGGCGTCGATATTAAGGCCGTGCCGGGACACGACCGCGGTGACCCGGGACAACTGGTCGGCGGTGATCTTGCGCGCCAGCAGCGTGATGATATAGCGCGCCCTGCCCTGGGCCTGCACCCAGCGGGCGTAGCTGTCCGCAAGGACCGGGGTGATCCGCGCCTGCATGCCGCGCCCCTGGGCAAAGCTCGTTAGCGCCTGGCTCATGCCTGCGGCATCGCAGTCGCCGGGAACCTCCACCAGCACACCCATGGACAGCGTGGCATGAATGACCGCCTGGCCGATATCCAGCACGTTGACCGAATGCGCCGCCAGGATCGCGGTGATCCCGGCGGTGAGGCCCGGCTGGTCCTCACCGGAAATACTGAGCAACAGTATGTCGTTCACCTGGGCGTCCAGCATTGTTGGAAAGGCGCGTATTCTACCCGCAGCCGGCGAGCGCTGGGAAGCAAGCGGCGGGCGACACAAAAGTCTGGCCCCACGCCCGCTCTGGTTTATACTGGCGCGCGTCCCGATCCGGTAGCCTGCAGCCACGCGTGAAGAATCCTCTTAGCAACAGTAGCCTGGGCCAACAGCTTGCGCTCACCGCCGCTGGTATGTGCCTGCTGGTCAGTCTCGCCCTGGTCACCCTGGCGGCCATCTCCAGCCGCCACATGCAGTTGCAGCAACAGGAGGACTACGGCTCAGCCCTCGCCCGTCAGATCGCCACCCGTATCGGCGCGGCGCTTGAAACCGGTGACCTGTTGAGCGTCGCAGCTGCACTGCAGCGCTTCCTCGAATCATCCTCAGCTGAAGAGGTGGCCCTGTTCGACGTGGAGGGCAAGGCGCTCGGGCAAGCGGGGAAGGCACTGGGCCGCAACCTCGAGCAATACAGCGCACCCGTGCGGGTGGAATCGAACATCGCCGGTCGCGTGGTTATCAGCATAAGCACCGACGCTGCCCGCGCCGCCAGGCTGCAGTTTGTGCTGGGCCTGCTGGGCCTGGCGATACTGCTCAGCCTGGCCGTCTATATCACCAGCCGGCACTTCAGCCAGCGCCTCGCCAATCGGCTGGGTGACCTGGCGAAGTCGATAGCGATGGAAGACCAGGCTGCGGAGGCCACGCCCGCCAACGAGGTGGCACTGCTGAGCCGCAACATCGGCGCCCTGCCCATGGACCTGCTGCGCACCCGCAGCGAAACCAGGCCGCGGGACGAGAATTATCGCACCACCGCAGTTCTCTACCTGCACCTGACCAGCCTGGTG
Organism: Halioglobus sp.; assembly: GCA_041307045.1. Taxonomy (GTDB): domain Bacteria; phylum Pseudomonadota; class Gammaproteobacteria; order Pseudomonadales; family Halieaceae; genus JARRPM01. Next base: position 1,299 of record JBFZEF010000290.1, on the reverse strand, counting down.
GATTACATCGACACCCTGGACGAGAAAGCGCTGCACCGCTACACCCACAGGCTGCACCAGCTGGTGCTGGCGGCGGCAAATTTCTACGCGGGGGAACTGCAGGTAGCCCGCCAGTTTGGCCTGGCCATCTATTTCAGTGGTCCCAACAGCGCCGGCAGCGCCGCCTTCCGCGCAGCCTCCTGTGCGTGGTTGATCCAGAGCGCCTGCCGCAAGATCGAACAGCAGATTCGAAGGACGCTGTCCATCGCGATGGCGATCTCGCAGAGTGAACTCGGCGCGGGTGACCGGGGAGATATCTACCCGGGACTATATATCCAGCACACCCTCGACGAGCTCGAGACCATCTGTGCCAACCGGCCGCCGAGGATACTGCTGTCACCGGTCGTCTGCGAAGACCCGGACGTGGCCAGCCGGCTGCAACACCAGGCGACCGAAGTGATGGATTTCGCCATGCTGGAAGAATTTGCCGAACCCTACCAGGACCTGCTGGAGCGACAGTTGCGGCTGATTCTCAGGCGCCTGCTCGACCCTGCCGCCCGCGCCTGATCAACGCTCCACGCGAATAGAATCGACTTTCTGGAAGCCCCGCGGCAGCTTGTTGCCGCGCCGGCCGCGCTCGCCGCGGTAGTGTTCCATCTCGGAGAATTTCAGCGTGATATGGCGCTTGCCCGCGTCCACCACCAGGCTGTCCTGCTCGGTGATCACCTGCACCCCCACCACGAATTCGTCGCGACTCAACACCCGCGCGGAGGGAATCGCGATGATCTTGTTGCCCTTGCCCCGGGCCAGTTGTGGCAGGTCCGCCAGCGGAAACACCAGCAGGCGCCCCTCGTTGCTGGCGGCGGCCACCCAGGCACCTTCGACGGCCGCAATCGACGCCGGTTGCAGTACCCGTCCTCCCGCGGGCAGGCTGATGGCCGCCTTGCCCGCGCGATTCTTGGTCTGCAGATCGCCCAGCCTGGCGACGAAACCGTAGCCGGCGTCGCTCGCGAGCAGGAAGAGCTGGTCCTCGGCCCCCATCATCATGCCTTCGAAGCTGGCGCCGGAGGGGGGATTGATGCGCCCGGTAAGCGGCTCGCCCTGGCCCCTGGCGGAAGGAAGGTTGTGGGAGGCCACGGTGTAGGCCCTGCCGGTGGAGTCCAGGATCACCACGGGCTGGTTGCTGCGCCCGTGCACCGCCAGCTTGAAGCTGTCGCCGGACTTGTAGCTGAGGGCGGCGGGGTCGATATCGTGGCCCCTGGCACCGCGAATCCAGCCTTTCTCCGAGATCACCACGGTTACCGGGTCAGCACCCACCAT
>JBFZEF010000288.1:0-23594 GCA_041307045.1 Halioglobus sp. | reverse complement strand
CTGCTGCCGCTCCCGCACCGCCTCATTGGCTCCCTCCCAGGCCCGCCAGTCCGCTTTCGAGTAGCGCCGTTGCAGCATCTGGCTGGTCAGCCCAGGGCTCAACAGGCTGGCGGAGGCGTTGTTACCGCCGAAGCCCTTGGAGTTGATGATGGCATACTGCTGCGCGCCAGGATCCACCTCCCGGTGCACCCGGCTGAATGAGAGGTGCTGCTGGCGGACATCGGCCGCGATCCCGTCAATGGTCGTGATGCCCGGCAGGATGCCGCGCTGCCAGATGCCGAGCGCAGCGGCCAGCTGGTCGCCGGCGGCTGCGCCGATGGAGTGGCCGAGGTAGCACTTCACCGCCACCACCGGCCAGCTGTCGATTCCGAACGCGGCGGCCACCCGGCTGAGTATTGCCGATTCGGTGGTGCGGTTCTGCGGGGTGCCGGTGCCGTGGGCCAGTACCAGGCCGCCCTCGCGCAGCGCTTTCTCCCCCACCACCGCCCGGGCGGCGGCGAGCGCCTTGGCCATGGTGATGTAATTGCCGACGCCCGGGCCGGAAATGGACTTCTTGTAGCCATCGGCATTGACAAACACTTCGGTGGCCGCGCCCAGCACCGTGGCTCCCAGCTGCAGCGCCAGTTCGTCGTCGAACAGCACCGCCATCTGGGCGGACTCGGAGATGGTGAAGCCGCAGTTCTCGGCGAAAGGGCGACAGGCGCGGCGATGGTCGGGCTCCCGCTCGTCGGCGATGCCATCGAGCTGGCGCAGGCCCTTGTCGGTTGCCAGCGCGCCCATGGCCGCGTAACCCTCCATGATCTCCGGCGTAACCGGCGCCTCCGCGGCCCCGACGAAAACCACCCTGGCCCGCCCCTGGCGGATGTCCTCTATGCCCAGGCGCAGGTTGTAGAGGAAGGACGCGCAGGCACCGAGGCTGGCGCCGGTGCCGCCGAGACTGCCCAGCACATAGGCATTGACGAAATCCGCCGGCATCTCGGCAAAACCCAGGGGACAGAACTTGGCGCTTACCCGTTGCCCCAGGTAGCGCGCCTTAATCATACCGCCGGTGCCGGCGCCGTCGAGCTGGCCCATAGCGCTGCCAGCGTAAACACTCATCTGGTCGATGGCGACATGGCGCCGCACTGTCTCCCAGTCGATCCCGATACTGCCCAGCGCGTCCGAGGCCGCGTAGACGGACATCTGCAGGCCGCGCGGGTGATTGCGCGAGGGGTACAGGCTGCCGGGATCGAAACCGGTGGGTAACTGCCCCGCCGCCTTTACCTCGAATTCCCGGTGGGTGGGCAGCAGGAATTCCTGCTGGCCGATAATCGTCACGTGAACGTGAGTCACCGTGGAGGGGGTGACCACCCAGTCGTTGGGAATGACCGTCGGCAGGTTCTTGCGGGCGATATCGAAACTGACCGGATGGCCGTTGCTCTGGGTCGGGAAGCGCTGGTTCCAGTCCACCGCATCGACATCGAAGTGATTCAGCTCGATGCGCCTGATCAGGGTATGGTCGAGGATGTACTGTTCCCTGGGTTCGCCGTTGGCGAGGGCATAGGGGCCCATCAGCGCCGCCAGGGCGGCCAGTGTGCGCTGGCGCTGCTGCGCGGGCAGGGCCGGGTAGACCATGCGGGAATAGGCATGATGCCCCGAGCTGCGCCCGGCGCCGCTGACGCCCCCAAACCCCACAATGACCGGTAACCGCTGCCTGCCCATTCTCGCCCCGCCCTGTCGCTGCTGACACCTGACCTCAGTCTAGGGGTGAGCGCTAGGTGCAACTATAGTTATTCGGTCACAAAACATGGTATTTTGGCCATCAGGTCTCTCCAGAGCAATCGCTCATGTACACCGCCGCCGCCTTGCTATACCCCCACGCCCTCGCCACCAGCGTGACCCTGCCGTTCGAAATCCTGCAGGCCGCCAGCCAGATGGCGAGCGTGAAATCCCGTTCCGGGCCGCAGGTGCGCACGCTGCTGGCCGCACCCGAAACGGGCCTGATGAGCCTCGCCAGCGGGCTGACCCTGCAGCCGGACACAACGTTCAGCGAGCTGCCGGCGCTGGACCTGTTGCTGCTTCCGGCCATCTGGCGCAACCCCATGCCCACCATCGCCGCCATGCGAAACTGGCAGGAGATGCTGCGCCGGTTCGCCGGGGCGGGCACCCGTATTTGCAGCGTTGGCACCGGCAGCTGCCTGCTGGCGGAGGCGGGACTGCTGCACGGGCAGCCGGCTACCACCCACTGGAACTATTTCGACCAGTTCGCCCGCCGCTACCCTGAAGTCCAGCTCAAAACCCGGCACCTGATCACCCAGAGCGGTAATATTTACTGTGTCGGCAGCGTCAACTCCATCGCGGACCTGATGGTACATATCGCCGAGGAGTGGTTTGGCAGCCGCATCGCCAGGGCGATCGAGCACCAGTTTTCGCCGGAAATCCGCCGCAATTTTCGCGCCGCGGCCTACCAGGGCGAGGCCGACAGTTCCCATCACGACGAAACCATCATCGAAGCCCAGCAGTGGTTGCAGGAACACCTGGGCGACAGCGTCAGCATGGCAGAGCTCGCCTCCCGCCTGCACCTGCCCACCCGCACCCTCAACCGCCGCTTCCGCCAGGCCACCGGATTGAGCCCCCAGTCCTACCTGCAGCGCCTGCGCATCAACCACGCCAAGGAATTGCTGCGACACAGTAACCTCGGGATCGCGGAAATCGCGTGGCAGCTGGGCCTGCAGGATGCCAGCTATTTCTCCCAACTGTTCCGCCGCCACAGCGGTGTAAGCCCGCTGCGCTACCGGGAGGCGGTCCGGGGCAAACTGTTTGACCCCGTCCCCGCCCCCGCCTCGCGCGCTTGAGTATGAGCAGGGCCTGTGGCTAAATGGCGGCCCGGTTTTTGAGGCATCCCGAACCACAGCGGTTCGGGGCAATTTGCGTTCACACCTGAAGGTAAGCGAACCATGAGCAATACCTCCGTTGTCATCGTCGATGGCGCCCGCACCCCGATGGGTGGCCTGCTGGGCAGCCTCAGCAGCGTCGCCGCACCAGCACTCGCGAGTACCGCCATCGCCGCCGCCCTTTCCCGCAGCGGTATCGATGCGGCCGAGGTGGACGAGGTATTCATGGGCTGTGTGCTCCCCGCTGGACTCAAGCAGTGCCCCGCGCGCCAGGCCGCCATCGGCGCCGGCGTTCCCAAGTCCGCCGGGGCCGTCACGGTCAACAAGGCCTGTGGCAGCGGCATGCAGGCCGCGATCTTCGGCTACGACAGCATCGTCGCGGGCACCAACAGGGTAGTGGTCGCCGGCGGTATGGAGAGCATGAGCAACGCCCCGCACCTGTTGCTCGGTGCCCGCGGCGGTATCGGCAGCGGCCACAAACCCGCCTGCGACCATATGTTCACCGATGGTCTCGAAGACGCCTACACCGGCCGCGCCATGGGCAGTTTCGCCCAGGAGACCGCCGATGCCCGCGGCCTCAGCCGCGCGCAGATGGACGCCTTCGCCATCGAGTCCCTGAGCCGGGCCAAGCAGGCCATCGATTCCGGCGCCCTCAGCGCGGAGATTGCGCCGGTCACGGTGACCACACGCAAAGGTGAATCGGTAGTCAGTGATGACGAGCAGCCGCACAAGGCCGTCATCGAGAAAATTCCCGGCCTGCGACCGGCTTTCAGCAAGGACGGCACCATCACCGCCGCCAACTCCAGTTCCATTTCCGATGGCGCCAGCGCCCTGGTGCTGATGAGCGAAGCGGATGCGCGGGCGCGCGGCCTCAAACCGATGGCCCGTATCCTCGGCCATGCGCGCCACAGCCAGGAGCCAGCAGAGTTCACCACCGCCCCGATCGGCGCCATCAACAAGCTGTTTGAAAAAACCGGCTGGAGCGCGCAGGACGTCGACCTGTTCGAGATCAACGAGGCCTTCGCGATGGTTACCATGCTGGCGATGCAGGACCTGGGCCTGGACCACGCCAGGGTAAATGTCCACGGCGGCGCCTGCGCCCAGGGCCACCCCATCGGCTCCACCGGCTCGCGGATCATCGTCACCCTGATGTACGCCCTGAAAAAATACGGCAAAAAGCGCGGCGTGGCCGCCCTGTGTATCGGCGGTGGCGAAGCGACCGCGGTCGCCATCGAGTTAATCTAGCCAGGCGGCGGGGCGCCGCTGCCCTGCCCGCTTCCTGCCGAGGCAGCCCACATGTCCCTGAGTAGTGTCCCCGACATCCTCGACGATATCCGCGCCGGGAAAATGGTCATCCTGATGGATGACGAGGACAGGGAAAACGAGGGCGACCTGATCATCGCCGCCCAGGCGGTGACCCCGGAAGTCATCACCTTTTTCTCCACCGAAGCCTGCGGCCTGATTTGCATGCCGATTACGGACGAGCGCGCCCGGCGCCTGCAGCTGCCGCTGATGGTGCGCGACAACCGCTCCCAGCATGAGACCAATTTCACGGTGTCCATCGATGCCGCCGAGCGCAAGGGGCCGGGCATCAGTTCGGTGCAGCGGGCCCACACTGTGCTGAAGGCCGTCGCCGCCGATGCGGGGCCCGGGGATATCGTCCAGCCGGGCCACATCTTTCCACTGGTGGCGAAAGCCGGCGGCGTCTTGCGCCGGGCCGGGCACACCGAGGCGGGGGTGGATCTCGCCCGCATGGCCGGCTTCGAGCCGGCGGCCCTGATCGTCGAGATCATGAACGAGGACGGCACCATGGCGCGCCGACCCCAACTGGAGGAATTCGCCGCCAAACACCGCTTGCGCATGGGCACAATCGCCGACCTGATCCAGTACCGGGCGCTGCACGAGCAGTCGGTGGAACTGCGCAGCAGCAAGCCTGTTCCCACCGAGTTCGGCGAGTTTGAACTGCACACCTTCCTGGACCTGGTCGATGATACGGTGCACTACGCCCTTACCCGCGGCGAGATCAGCGCGCAGCGCGAAACCCTGGTGCGGGTACAGACCATCAACACCCTGCGGGATGTGCTCGGCACCAGGATCGCCGGGGCCGGTACGGGCTGGTCCTATCGACGGGCCATGCAGCACATCGCCCAACACGGCACGGGCGCCGTCGTGCTGATCGGCCAGCACAGCAGCGCCGAACAACAGTTGGCGGAAGTGTTGCGATTCCCGGAGGCAGCCGGGGTGGCGGGACCGACCAGCTCCGAGGGCATCCAGAATTACCGGGTGATCGGCACCGGCTCACAGATTCTCAAGCGCCTGGGCATTGGCAAGATGCGCCTGCTGTCGGCGCCGATACGTTTCAACGCGCTGTCGGGCTTCAACCTCGAAGTCACGGATTTCGTCCAGCCCTGAGGGGCCGGACGAATGCCCCGGCCACTATTCCTCGATCGTTTCCCGATCGATTTCCTGCGCGTCCCGGTCGGCCTCACAATAGGGCATGTCGATCCAGCCGCCGCCGGAGTATAGCCTGGTCGCATCGGCGTAGTGGGGCGAGGCGGGATCAGTCGACTGGGAATAGGTCAGGATGGCATAGGCGTCCGGGCAGTCGCTCTCATCCCAGGTCACCGCCTGGATATAGCTGTTGCCGTGGGTGATATTCGCATAGCCCTTGCCGTCCACCAGGTTCGATGTGATCACGCTGAACATCATCGCGCCCGAGCCGCCGTGGATGGGGATGCGCTCGCCATTCTTCTCAACGAATTGCACCTGCCCCCAGGGCCTGTCCATGGGAATACCCGCCACCACCAGACGGTCCACGCCATCCGCCAGCGCGTTCTTCACCGCCTCGACCACCGCCGGATCGCCGGTCTTCAGCTCCCGCGGGGTGTTCACGGGATCGGCGGCATCGAACGGCACCGCCCACAGGTTGGTGATCCTCGACGCCAGGCGCCAGAACTCGAAGAAAACATGGCCGCCGACACTGTCCACCCGGTGAGTGCCATCCCAGTCAGCCAGCACGGAACAGGCTTGTGCTACCGCCGCAGCATTGTCCGAGTAGGGAGCCCAGTCGGACACCCCGGAACAGATGTCGACCACGTCGGCGGCAACCAGCGCTGCAGCGTGATTGTCTGACCCATACAGTAACTGGCGGATATTATCGACATTGAAGCCAGGCGCACCCAGGTTATCGGTGCCGGCTATGCGCGACTCGGCCAGGTCGAAGGTGTGGCGGGTGCGAATGCTCTGGGTCACCCGCTCGTTGCCAATGAGCGGAGAGAACCCTTCCAGCAGCTGGTCAGGATTTGTCAGCCAGTAGCTGTCATTGGCGTTGGCGCCGTAGTTACGGGTTTCCAGCTTGGGCAGGTTGTCGTAGCCGAATATCCCCGGGGCGGTATCGGCATCATTGCCCCACTCACAGGCTGAATCGGAGCCGTCCATGGCCACCAGGCCGGCGGCTGCCGTTATCAGGTTCTGCAGCGGACCGCGAATACAGCTGTTGTACTGGCTGATGGAGACGTTCGGCACCACCGAGATGTCGCTGTACAGGGCGTCACCGTAGCGGTCCGCGGCGATCGTATTCACCCAGGGAGTGCCGATAGAACGCAGCGCCTGCTTGAACTCGCCCAGGTTCTGGGCCTTGCCCATGCGCACCCATTGGTCCAGCCCCCGCAGGTTCTCCAGGTTGGCATCGCGATAGGTAAATACGGTGCCCGCCGCATTGGGCCAACCGCCGAGGGCCGAGAGTGCGGCCCCCAAGTCCATAATAGGACCGAAATGGGAGAAATAGAACGTGTGCTCTATCGTCGCCACAGTACCGTCGGCCTGCAATTGCTGGGCGCTGACCGTGCGTGAGCTTATGTCGCGCAGCTGACCGTCGTAGACATATTGCAGATTGTTCTCAGGGTTAAGCTCCAGTTCGTACAGGGTGAAACGCTTACCGGTGCTGACCGTGTGGGACCAGGCCAGGTTCTGGTTGAAGCCGATGACTGGTGCCGGGATCCCGATCAGGGCGGAACCGATAACGTCATATTCACCCGGCAGGGTCAGGTGGAACATGAAAAATCGCTCGGCGCCCTGCCAGGGAAAATGCGGGTTGCCGAACAGAACGCCCGAGTTGGTCTGGGAGTCATCGGCCCCCACCGCGTAGGCGTTGCTGCCGATCTCGGCACCCGTCGGCATGGCCAGCGCGGACCTGACTGCGGCGGGATCCAGCGAGGCGACTATCTTCGCCACAGGGTCAACTCCGGCAGGCCGCGCCATCGCTACCGATTTCGCAGGACTCGCGGCGACGGTATACCTGGCCAGGGGATCAGAGCTGGCGCGCAGAATCGCCCTGTGAAGGCGCCGCACCATGTCATTCGCTGTCACCTCGCGCACCCAGGGCGCATTGCGGCAGCCCTCCTCGCCCTCGGCAAGGTTGGCGACACCGGTGTCCGCCAGGTAGCGATTCATGCCCGCGGCGTAGCCTGCAAGGCTTTTCTGCAAATATTCGGGCAGGGCGTCGTACATCCGCTGCACAGTCGCGTCGTCGTTGAACATCTTCAGCACCAGATCCAGGTTCAGGTTGCCCTTGTCGCCGAAGTAGCGGGCCGATTCCCCGTTGCTGTCGACGACCACCCGCATCATGACGCAATAATTCGCCTTGGCCGCCGCATAGCCTGCGCCGTAGCCGATGCTGCCCCAATCGTCGGCTGTCACATGGGGTATTCCGTACTCGGTCCAGACGATATCAGCTGAGTAGGTGGTGTCTGTCAGCGGCGGCACGACAGGTTCCACTTGACTGCCATTATTGTCGCAGGCGACCAGGGCGGTGGCGCCCAGCAGCGCAAGCAGCGCCCGCCAGCGTGGGAAGTTTGGTACTCTCATATAGGTAGCCTCGGTCTAATTATGTTGTTGTTTAAAGCTGTTTTTGTCTAAAGCCTGCTGAAATCCGGCGCCCGGCGTTCCATAAACGCGGTGATCGCCTCGATGTTCTCCGGCGAGCCGGCCTGGCGCTGCATGCCCGCCTGCTCGGCCTTTATGGCCAGGTCGATGGCGGGCAAGTGGTGCAGGCGCAGGCTGCGCTTGATCTCCCGCAGGGAGTTCACCGGCCAGCGGGCGATCTCCTGCGCCCTGGCCAGGGCGTGCGCGAGCAGGTCCGGGTCGGGCAGCACCGCGGCGACGATACCGTAGGCCAGCGCCTTGTCCGCATCCACCCACTCGGCGGTATAGAACAACTCGGCGGCCCGCTGGGCGCCGATATTGGCCTGCAACATATAACTGCTGCCCCACTCCGGCACCAGGCCGAGGCTGGCGAAGGGCAGGCGCAGGCGCAGGCTCTCGCCCGCATAGACGATGTCGGCATGGAACAGTACGGTCGCGCCGCCGCCGACAGCCGCGCCCTGGGCTGCCGCCACCAGCGGCTTGTCGAACTCCACCACCGCCCGCGCGGCTGACTCGAAGGGATGTTCCTCGCCGGGTGCGGACTCGGTAAAACTGGCCAGGTCAACGCCCGCGCAGAAATGCTCACCGGCACCGCACAGCAGCACACAACGCACGTGCGAATCCTCGGCAGCAGCCCGAAACGCCTCCCGCAGTGACACCCACATCGCAGTAGTGATGGCGTTTTTCTTCTGTGGCCGGTTCAGGGTGAGAACCAGCACACCGTCGCGGTTTTCGGCAAGCAGAAATTCGCTCATATAGTCCGGCGCTTCGTCTTCAGGGGTGAAAGTGCACGCAGTCCGCCAGCGCGGCCCGGTCGGTCGCGCAGCGATTGACTGGCGCCTCGGGGTCCGGATAGCCGAAGGAAATGCCGAACAGCAACTTGTATTGCGGCTCTATGCCCAGCGCTTCCCGGATGAAATTGGCCTCGAAACTCAGCGCGGTCTGGGGGCAGCTGCCGAGGCCATGGGCGGTCATCGCCAGCATCAGGGTCTGCGCGTACATGCCGAGGTCCGCCGCCTCCCGCAACCCGAAGGGTTCCGGCAGGAACAGAAAGGCGGCATGAGGTGCGTCGAAGAAACTGAAATTGCGCATGAACTGTTCCTGCCGGCGCACCTTGTCTGATCGCTCTATACTCGCGGCATCGTACAGCGCCTGGGCGGAGCCGTATTGGCGCTCCTTGTACACGCCCTGGTAGACACCGTCATAGGGGAAGTCCAGGCTCATCTCGCCCGCCATGAAACGCCGCGGCATTTCCTCGCTGAGATGACGCAGGCTGGCGCCGGAGGCAACATGGGTGACCCAGGGCTGGGTATTGCAATTGCTGGGCGCCCGCTGGGCGACTTCAAACACCTTCTCCAGGGTTGTCGTTGTCACAGGATTGGGCAGGAAGGCGCGCAGGGAACGACGCCCGCGCACGACTTCCTCAAATACCCTGGCTTGCTCGCTCATATGGCTTACTCGTGAAAAGAACCGTGGGCATTATGCGCAAGGCAGTGCGCCATTGCCACCCGGTTAGCTGGTTGCGGTTATGCTGCTTAGCGGTAAACTATTTACCAGTAAACAAGGCCGGGCGTTTTTCCTTGAACGCGCGCATGCCTTCACGCGCATCGGCCGAAGCGAACACCGGACCTGCCAGTTCATCCGACGCCAGCATGGCATCGGCTTCCGCCATGCACTCCTGGTGCTCCCGCAGGGAGCGGGTGACAGCCCGCACCGCCAGCGGCCCGTTGGCGCAGATTTTCACCGCATACTCGCGCGCCGCGGCCAGGGTCTGCCCGGCGGGCACCAGCTTGTTGACCAAGCCAAATTCCAGCGCCCGCTGGGCGCTGACGTGTTCGCCGCACAGTAACATCTCCGCGGCCAGGCAGTAGGGAATCTGCCGCCGCAGGCGTACCGTGGAGCCCGACATGGGATACAAGCCCCGGGCCACCTCGGTAATGCCGAATACCGCGTTGTCCGCCGCCACCCGAATATCGGTGCCCTGCAGGATTTCCGTGCCCCCGGCCAGGGCATAGCCCTCGACGGCCAGAATCAGCGGCTTGTTCGGCCGGTTGTCGCGCAGCAGCGCCTGCCAGTGCACGTTCGGCACCCGACCCATAAGCTCCATGAACTCCTCGGTGGAGCGCTGCTGCCCTTCTGCCCCGGCCTTGAGGTCCATGCCCGCGCAGAACGTATCGCCATTGGCGGTGAGAATCGCGCAGTACAGCTCGTCGTCCTCTTCCAGCAGGCGCCAGGCCTTGTACATGCCCAGCAACATCTCCGGGCTGAAGGCGTTCTTCGCCTCCGGCCGGTTGAGGGTGACAATCAGGACATGGCCGTCCTGTTGGACAATACAGTTGCGGGTGCTGATATCCAGTTCTTTCATGCTGTACCTGCCTGGTGCTCACCCGCCAGTGCGATTGCCAACGCCCTGGGATAGGCCGGCTTGCCGCTGGGAGCCCGCGGCACCTCCGCCACCAGGTGCAGTTCCCGGGGGACTTTGTAACCGGCAATATGCTTGCGGGCGTCTTCCTGCACCGCGGCCAGGGTGAGCTGCGCGTCGCCGCGGGGGCAGACGACTGCCGCCACCCTGCTGCCGAAACGCTCGTCCGGAACGCCTACCACCAGGCAGTCAAAAATGCCGGGGTTGGCCTTGAGCGCCTGCTCGACTTCTTCCGGAAACACTTTCTCGCCACCGGTGTTGATACAGTTCGAGCCCCGGCCGAAAACAGTGATGCTGTTGTTCTCCTCCAACAGGGCCTCGTCACCGGTGAGCAACCAGGACTTGCCGTCCACCTCGACGATGGTCTTCGCGGTCTTTACCGGGTCATTGTAATAGCCCACCGGGATGTAGCCGCTGCGGGCGAAAATACCCATCTCACCGGGAGCCACATGGCGATGCGGCTCACCCTCGGTATCGGAAACAACTGACATGAACTCGCTCTTGCTGACATTGCCCAGGCCCTGCCCCTTGTTGCCGCCGCCATCCATACCCATATTGCCGCTCTCGGAAGAGCCGAAAGAGTTGGTGATGAACACGTTGGGGAAGTGGCGGCGAAATGCCTCCTGCTTGCTGACGGAAAATACCGCGCCGCCGGAGCCCACGCTGAAAACCGAGCTCAGGTCCCAGCGACCGGGATTCGCATCCAGCGCATCCAGCAGGGGCACTGCCATGGCATCACCGACAATAGTGACGGCGTTGACCTTCTCCCGGGCAACGATATCCCACACCTCCTCCCCTACCAGGGATCTGGAGGGATTGAGTACCACTGTGTTGCCCGCCAACAGCTGGATACACGCATACCACCAGCAGGCGCCGTGCATCAATGGCGCCAGTGCCATGCCGACGATGGCGAAGTCCCCCACCCGGTCCGCTATCTGCTCCGGGGAGGTAATGGCGCCATCGGGGTGAAACCAGCCGCCGCCGCCCATGGCCGCGAAAAATACACTCTTGTGAGGCCACATCACGCCCTTGGGCATCCCGGTGGTGCCACCGGTATAGAGGATAAACAGGTCGTCGTCAGCGCGCTCTGGGAAATCCCGCACTGTGCTTTGCCCGGCCAGCGCGCGCTCGTACTCTAGGGAACCGATCGCCGCGGCATCGCGGCCACTGCCATCCAGAACATGAACGAAAGTGGCCAGTTTTGGCGCACCGGATTTTATCGCGGCGATATGCTGGGAAAATTCCTCGTTGTGAATGCAGGCCACCATGTCGGAGTTGGTGAAGATGTAAAGCAGCTCTTCCTCGACATAGCGGTAGTTGACGTTGATCGGCACGGCCCGCAATTTGAAACAGGCCAGCATCGCTTCGAGGTATTCATTGCAGTTGTAAAGATACAGCCCGACATGGTCGCCCGGCCCTACCCCGCGCCCGGCGAGGAAGTGCGCGAGCTGGTTCGCGCGCTGCTCCAGCGCCGCATAGGTCGCCCGTCGTTCGCCGCAGACCAGGGCATCCCTGGCCGGCACCTTGTCCGCCACCATCTCGTACATGTCGGCAATATTGAAATGCTTTGTCATAGCAGCGATCCTCGTAAAATCAGGGTTTGTCCGCGCCCACCACCCACATGGCAAAAAACTGGGCGCCACCGCCGTAGGCATGGCCCATGGCGAGCCTTGCGCCCTCGACCTGGTGGGCACCGGCATCGCCGCGCACCTGGCGCGCCGCCTCGGCGAACCGGATCATGCCGGAAGCGCCGATGGGGTTGGACGATAACACGCCGCCGGAGCAGTTCCAGGGAATATCGCCGCCCTCATCCAGCGAGGTTGCGCCCGACATGGTGAGCTTCCAGCCCTCTCCCTCTGCGGCAAAACCCAGGTTTTCCAGCCACATGGGCTCGTACCAGCTGAACGGCACGTAGATCTCGGCGCAGTCCAGGTCCTTGCGCGGGTTGGTGATCCCGGCCTGGCGATACACATCCGCCGCGCAATCGCGCCCGGCCTGCGGGCTTACCTCCTCGCGGCCCGCGTACATGGTGGGCTCCGAACGCATTGCGCCCCCGCGGATCCATGCCGGGGGCTTGGGTGAGCGTGTTGCCAGGTCTTCGGCGACGATCACCATCGCGCAAGCGCCATCGGACGACGGGCAGGCCTCGAGGAAGCGGATCGGGTCCCACAGCATCATCGATTCCTCGACTTCCTTCATGGTGATATTGGGCAGCTGCAGGTGGGCCAGCGGGTTGCGGGCCCCGTGCAAGCGGTCCTTCACCGCCACTTTGATGCCCACGTCATAGGGCGCCCCTGATCGGCGCATATATTCACGAATGATGGGCGCGAAATAGCCGCCGGCGCCGGCATTCAGGTGCACCGAGAACGGCTGCGGCGTGGACAGTGCCCACATGGCGTTTGATTCGGATTGTTTTTCGAAAGTGACGGTCAGCACCCGCCGGAACATGCCGCTCTGCACATGGGACGCCGCCACCAGCGCAGTGGAACCGCCCACGGAACCGGCGGTATGCACCCGCATCATCGGCTTGCCATTGCAGCCCAGGGCGTCGGTCAGGTAGATCTCGGGCATGATCACGCCCTCGAACATATCCGGCGCCTTGCCGACGATCACCGCGTCGATATCGTCCCAGCCCAGGCCCGCATCATCGAGCGCATTCACGGCCGCCTCGCGCACCAGGCCGGCAATGGAAACATCACCGCGCCGGGTCTTGTAATGGGTCTGGCCAATGCCGACCACCGCTGCCAGTGTAGCCATCAGGCGCTCTCCAATACTGCTACCAAATTGTGTTGCAGGCAGGGGCCTGAGGTGGCATGGGCTACACCCCGGCTAATCTCGCCGGAGGCGATTCGCCTGAACACCTCGCCGATGCGCGCCAGGCCCGATGCCATCATCAGGTTCCCCGCCATGACCCCGCCGCTGGGATTGATCACCGTCTCTTCACCCAGCCCCAGGGCGCGGCAGAGGATGATTTCCTGATGACTGAAGGGGGCGTAGAGTTCCGCCACCTGCACCGGTCCGCGCTTCATACCGGCCGCTTCCGCGGCCTGGCGGGTGGAGACGGAATCTGTCAGGTCGCGCATGCCCAGGTTGTGAGTTTCGATACGATGATCGATACCAGTGATGCGGGCGTAGGGCACGCCCCAGGCCCGGGCCTTCTCCACGGTGCAGATGATCATCGCCGCCGCGCCATCCGCGACCGGCGCGCAGTCGGACTCGCGCAGGGGCGCAACAAAGGTCTCGGCCGCCAGCAACTCGTCCACTGACACATCTCCACTGAGCTGGGCGTGGGGATTGGCGAGCGCGTGGCGACGGGCACGCACCACCACCTCCGCCATCGCGCGTTCGCTGGCCAGGCCCCGCTCCAGCAACTGGCGGGCCTGCATGGCCGCGAGGGAGACGTTGTCGACCCACAGGGGCGCGAGATAATAGGGATCGAGTTGCTGGGACAGCACAATGGGGAGTTCACCGGATGAGGCCTTGGCAAAGCCATAGATGAGCGCCGACTCGGCCTGGCCCATACGGATTTTCAGGATGGACTCATACAGCGCCCAGGCCGCATCCATCTCAACGTGGGACTCCTTGATGGGGGGCACGGCCCCCAGGGCATCGACACCGGCGACAAAGGCAAACGCGGCGCCCTGCAGGTAGTCACAACTGCCGGAGCAGACGAAGTCGACATCCTGGGCATTGTTGAGCCCCACCTGGTCGAACACGGCCCGCAACTGGGGCATGATGAGTTCGACTTCGTTGGCGGCCCCGGCCCGGACCAGGCAGTCGGACTGGCTGAAGGCAACGATCGCAATTTCTTTCATAGCCTCAGCCCTCCCAGCCGGTGACGGGAAGTTTGCCAATCATGGCGACCGGCACATCGGGCTCATCGACAGGCCTGAAATAGCGAATGTTGTCCATGGCGTAGCCCCACTCTGCCTGCGGTTTCCACACCGCCTGCACCCGCTGGCCAATATGGACTTCACTGTTCTCGCACTCGCTAAGCAGGTGGATAAATGAAATATTGGCCCCGTCCAGTACCAGGTTGGCAATCACGAACGGCGGCTTGATGGGATTGTTGGGTATCGGTATGGCGACAATGGTAAAGGACTGCACGGTTGCCTTGTCGGGCAGTACCACTTCCTCCTCGGTGGCCACGCCGCAGGCAGGGCAGGAACCCCGGGGCGGGATATACACATTGGCACAGCGCGGGCAGCGCTGGCCGGACAGTACGCCCTCCTTGATGCGGGCGAGGAAGCGGGCGGGCGCCCGTCCCGCGGTGAAGTTGTAGTGCAGGTAGACGGGCGCATCGATGCGGGTGACCGGGCTGTCGTCGTTCGCCGGCGCAGCAGGGCTGGTTGCACCCTCGGCTGTCGTTTTACGGTCCACCAGTTCGAAACAGCGGATATCGGTGATAAAGCCGCGGGGCTCGTCCGCCCATTTAACCTGCACCCGCGCACCGGTGGCGAGCTCTTCCTCGGCAGCGGCCGCGACACAGTGAATCATCGGCACATCGGCTCCATCGAGCTGGATCATCGCCCAGGCGAAGGGCTGTTGCAGGGGGTGGGCGGCTCGGGGCCGCTTGACCCAGCACCAGCTGCGGATGGTTCCCTGCTGGCCCACCTCGACAAACTCGTCGAGAGCTGCGGCGGTGTTGGGATCGTATTCCATCGGCGGCACGATGACCCTGCCATCACTGGCGCGGATGCCAAAAATGCGCCGATCCCGCAGGCCGGTGAGGAACCTGCCCACCACCGGGCCGGTGGAACGGGTGTAGGTGAAGCCCAGCTCGAAGGGCTGGCTGAGAACGTTGGGCTGCGCCATGCGCGATCGACTCCTGTGGATTGCTGCGCGCCGGCCAGACCAGGGCCGGCCAGCGCGGCGAACCTGGATGAATGTTCGGGTTTACTGACAGCGCGTTGAGTATCGGCCACTGGCCGGCATCGCTCAATGACCCAATGCATCACGCCACAGTGACTTTTCTGATCATACAGCGCGGCCCCGGGCAGGTCTCGTCACTGTGGCACTCGTCCGGGAGGCTCACAGCTACCACAGCTACGGCCCCGGCAGGTCGCCTTACTTGAACCAGTGGCCCGGCAATTGCGCGGCGCTGCTGTCGCGCCGGCGAAAATGCCTGATAATGCCCGCCAAGCAGCCCGCCGGGGCATGCCAACCGCCACCGCAACCCAGGGAGAAAGCCATGACCGTCGCCGCCATCGGGTATTTGAGAATTGAAAGCAGGGACAGCCACGCCCTCATGGAGTTCGGCACCGGGGTGCTGGGCCTGATGGATGCGGCCCGGGACGACAGCGGCGGCGCCCGCTTCCTGCGTATGGACCAACACCCCTTCCGTTTCATGCTGGAAGCAGGTGAGCAGGACCGCCTGCTGGCCATCGGCCTGGAAGCCCGCAATGCCAGGGAGTGGCAGGCCCGCTGTGACTGCCTGGCGGCGGCCGGGCACGCCCTGACCGAGGGCACGCCGGCCGAGGCCGCTCGCCGCTGCGTCAGCCGCTTCGTCAGCGTACGGGACCCGTCAGGCAATACGGTGGAGCTGTATCACGGGCGCAAGCTCGATTATCGGCCGTTCAATTCGCCGGTGGGTGTCCCCCGCTTTGTCACCCGCGGCAGCGCCGGCGCTGACATGGGTTTCGGCCACGCGGTGATTCCCGCCCCGGCGATCGAACAGACCACCGCCTTCTACACGGATCTTATCGGCCTGTCGGTGTGCGACACCCTGCATCTGCGCACTCCCCCGTCACAGGTGGTTTTCATGCACGCGGACAACCCGCGCCAGCACTCATTGGCCCTGTACGACCAGCCTCACCCGGTGGGTGTGGTTCACGTGATGGTGGAGGTCGAGACCCTTGACCAGGTGGGCATGGCCCTGGATCGTGCCAGGCGGGCTGGCCACCCGGTCATCGCCAGCCTGGGGCGGCACGTCAATGACAATATGTGCTCATTCTACGTGCTGGGGCCCGGTGGAATCGCCTTCGAGTACGGCTACGACGGGCTGCAGGTGGAGGATTGGGACCGCTACACGCCCTCGGTCTCCACCGAGGGCGACCTCTGGGGCCACGAGTACAACTTCCCGGGGGTCAACGACCAGGGCTGAGGCGCCACCCGGCCACCGAGCCTCCAGCGGATTACCCGCGCTCAGCGCACTTCGACCCGCACGGGTATCCAGCGGTTGAGGATGTACTGCAGGGTACCGTTTGCTTTCATTTCCGCCAGCGCCCGGTTGAGCTCAAGCGCCAGCTCGGTATCGCCGGGGCGCACGGCCCAGGCCAGCATTTCCTCGGTCAGGGGCGTGTACAGGCTTATCAGGTCCGCGTTGTCCTGGTTGGTGGCAAGCTGCCAGCTGGTGGGGGCGTCGTGTATATACAGATCGATCTGGTCGCCGCGCAGGCCCGCGAACGCCGCGGCGGAGTCCTGGTAATACTTCAGTTCCGCATCCTTCAGCTCCCGCTCGGCAAACCTCGCACCCGTGGTGTCCGGCTCAACCCCGACCCGGACACCGGGACGGTACATCGCCCAGGGCTGGGCAAAACTCGCGATCTTGTCGCGATGCAGGATGGACATCTGCCCTACCCGCATAAAGGAATCGGTAAACAGCACTTGCGCGCTGCGCTCCGCCGTTACACTGAATCCTGACATGATGACGTCTATCTCACCGGCCAGCAGTGCGGGCACCAGTTTCTGGAAGGGCATGGCTGAAATGCTGGCCCTGCGCCCGATGATCTCGCCCACCGCTCGAGCATTGTCGGCCTCGATCCCGACTACCTGGCCATCCGACTTGAACACCAGGGGCGGATAGTCGGCGCTAAGGCCGACACGCAACTCCCCGGCGGCCATCGCCGCGGAACCTGCCAGCAGTAGCATCAGAGTCAGCAGATATTTCCGGATCATTGGCCTGGGTTCTCCTAGTTCGGGCGAGCTGCAGCGTTGTCTGTGCGTATGCCGGCACCGGGTAGCGGGTGTGACGAGCGCACGGAGTTTACGATTTCAATGGCCGAATAAAAAGCCCCGGCAGGCCCTGCGAAAACAGGCTGCGAAAATAAACGTTGACAGCGAACGGATTGGGTATATAGTGGCGCCAGCTTGGAAGCATGACTGATATTTATTTTCCCCATTTCGAAGTTCCGCTGTATTACCTCGTTCTGAAGTCTTTAAATAAAAAGCCCTTGTTCCAGCGCCAATGCCTTTACCCAAAGGCGTGATTTTTTTGCATATATATAGGATATTACAATGGCTAACACCGTAACCGGCACCGTTAAGTGGTTTAACGAATCAAAAGGCTTCGGCTTTATCGCTCAAGAAAACGGCCCGGACGTTTTTGCACACTTTAGCGCTATCTCAGGCTCAGGCTTCAAGACCCTGGCCGAAGGCCAGCGCGTTGAATTTACTGTCACCCAGGGCCAGAAAGGCCCACAGGCAGAAAATATCGTCGCAATCTAAGGATCGTCGACAGTGCCCTGCTTACCCGCAGGGCTCTGTTTGCGACCTGAAGAACCAAAGCCGGTGCCGCAAGGCACGGGCTTTTTTTATGCCCGTTAATCGGAGCAGGCCCTGCGCCCGCGCTGCGCCCAGCATTTGTACAGGCGAGGGGCCCGGCCCTTGTGCCAGTGCTGCAGGGGATGGCATATTCTGCCCTGCAACTTTCAAACTGGAGCACTATCTTGAACAGACACTTTGTGACCGGCCTGATCGCCCTCGTCTTCACTGTCCTCCTGGGCGGGTGTGCCCAATACGAGAACAGGCGCGGCGTGGAGGTGACGTGGCAGGATAGCGTCACCGACAGGCTGGTCAGGGGGGAGACCACCCGCAAGGAAGTGCTGCGACTGCTGGGGCCACCCTCCCAGGTGATCTCTATGGAAGAGGAGACAGTGTTGTACTACCTGTTTGAGCGCTCCAAAGGCGAGGGTGTGATACTGATCGTCTATAACCGCATGAAAATCGACACTGACTACGACCGGGCCGTTCTGTTTTTCGACGAGAACGATATCCTGACCGACTTTGCCACCCGGATCGATGACGCGGCGGATGCCTGAGCGCCGCGCTGATGCTGCGGTAGCTCTGGTTCTTTTGCTGGGACTTCTGCTGCTATCCGGCTGCACCCAGTGGCGCTACGAGTTGGGCACCCGGATATCTCCGGACACCCTGTCGGACACGGGCCAGACCCTGACACTGACCGACGTGCTGTCGCGGCTGGGTCCGCCGGCTCGCTTGTCAGCAGTCGGTGAAGGTTATGTACTGGCCTGGGAGTACTGGCAAATTCGCGAGGACACCATCGGTATGAGCCTGGGCTTCCTGGGCGCTGACCTCGCGTCAGTGGACTGGGGCGATGCCCACATGCACGGTGAATTCCTGCTGGTCACCCTCGATCGGCAGCACCAGGTTACCGCTACCGGCTTTGCCCGCTGGAGCAGTGATGCCGGTGGCGGACAGGCCATCCAGCCGTTTGCCGGCTGGGTCTCCCTGGTGGACGTCGACGATATGCTGGCAGATATGCCGCAGCACCAGTGGGGCTCGGGCCAGTTGGAACCCCTGCCGACGGCGATCAACAACAGCTCAAGACCAGACATGGGCCAGAGCGGCATCCAGCGTCGCGGAACACCCACGGGCACCGGACAGCAGAGCCTGGAGTAGGCTACCCGCGCGGGTCGCGCTGGCCCGGAACCTCAAACGCTCCTGAAACTACCACATCAGGTCATCGGGGATCTGGTATGCCGCGTAGGGGTCATCCTCTCCCGCAACCGCCGGTTCACCGGTATTGAGCAGCAGGATAGCGCTTGCATCGCGTTGCATGATTTTCCTCGCTGCCGCTGCCGGCAACAGCTCATATCGCCCTTCCAGCCTGGCGATCGCAATTCGTCCCCGGCTCAGTTCAGCCTGGATCTGCCCTGTGACGTGAATCTTCTTGATCTTCTTGCCATCGATGAACTGAAACGGAATGTCGCCGCCTGTGCGCTCAATTCGGTTCATCCTGATCAGCTGGATGACCTGGGCCTGTATCGCCTTCTGTTCATTCTGCGCCTGCAGTTCACGGTTGAGTTCCCGGTCCCGCTCGGCTTTCTCCGCCAGCGAGCGCTGGGCCTGTTTCCTGGTTTCGTCGACCCGGGCATGGCCCTTTGGCTGGCTCCGCGCCTCCTTGCGCTTTTCCTTGACGATCTTCTTCGCCGTTTTGGAATCGACGATACCGGCTTTCAACAGTTGGTCTTGCAGGGATGTCATCGGGAGAATCTTCGCACCGGGGAACAGGCTCACAATTATGGTTAAATCGTTCGTCGCTGGCAAACGCGGGAACAGGGCGCGCACTGTCTGGCACCCGTTATCGATGCTATTCTTGGCGCGGCCGGATTCCCGCTGGAGGAAACAGCTTGAACAGGAAAAAAATGGTTGGCGTTTTGCTGGCTGCCGGCGCGCTTGCTATCGCCGTTATCCAGTTTATTCCCTCCCCGCCACTGGTCGTCCCGACCCAGCTCGCGGCAGAGGAACGCAGCGCCCATCGCCTGCTGAACTTCGAGGGGATCTCCAACTTTCGCGACCTCGGTGGCTACCCTGCAGCGGACGGCAGGGCAGTCAAGTGGGGCAAACTGTACCGCTCTGGCCACCTGGCGACGGCTTCCAACGCGGACCTGGCAGGCCTGGCAGAGCTGCAGCTGGCTAGCTTCATTGATTTTCGTTCCGGCGCCGAGAAAACGGAGGAACCCAACCGCCTGCCAGATCCTGCGAGTTTTGCCCTGGTCGAGATTCCGGTGCTGGATGAAGGCAACAGGAACCTCTTTAACGAGATTTCGACACGCATCGAAGAAGGCACATTGGGTGACTTCGATCCGGACCTTACCATGGTCCAGGCCAATCGCCAGTTTGCGGATGAATTCACACCGCAGTTCAGGCAGTTTGTCGACACCGTACTGGAAGCAGACGGCGCACCGGTGCTCTGGCATTGCACCGCCGGCAAGGATCGCACCGGGTTTGCGGCCGCCGTTTTGCTGCGCATACTGGGAGTGCCGCAGGACGTCATCATGCAGGACTACCTGGCCAGCAGTGCGCCGGCACTGGAGTCACGCCGCAAAGAGCTGTTGATGCTGCGGCTGTTTGAAGGCGAGGAGACGGCAGACAAAATTGCGGTCATGCTGGGAGTGGAGCCGGCGTGGCTGGAAGCGGCGTTCGAACAGATCGACACCACCTGGGGCAGCTTCGATAACTATGTTGCCGAGGGCCTGCAACTGAGCGCGGCCGATGTCCAGCGACTGCGGGCCAATCTGCTGGAGTAAGCATGGTTGACCGGCTACGCCGCCGGCGCTAAGGCCTTCTGCCAGAACATGGCACGCCCGAGGGCCGGGTCCAACTGGTAGGGGTCGAAGCCGAACTTCCTGTAGGCGGCCTGCGCCGCCGTGTTGCCCTCGAGAACCTCCAGGGTGATTTTCCCGCAGCCCCTGTCCCTGGCGAGCGCTTCCACCTCCGCCAGCAGCAACTGGCTGAGGCCGAGGCCGCGAAAATCCGCCAGCACAGCAATATCATGAATATTGAGAATCTTCTTGCAGCTGAAGGTTGAGAAGCCCTCGAAACAATTGACCAGCCCCGCAGGTCGCCCATCGACATAACACAGCAGGCTAGATGCATGCGGCAGCTCGGCGAGGCTCGACACCAGCTTGTCCTTTACCCCGGGGGAAAGGGGCTCGCCGCCACCCATCGGGTCGATGGCATAGGCATTCAGCAAAAAGACGATATCGGCAGCCTGTTGTGGGTCGCCGTAATCCGCCCGCACTACTTTTGCTCTCATAAAAATCCGTGGTTGGTAATACCAGAGGCTGCGCCGCTGCTAGAACATCGAGCAGCGTTCCCCGGTCTTATAGGTCGTACTGCCGCGCTGCCAGGATCCGTCCGCCAGAAAATCGCCGTTGTCAGCGCTGTTCAACCTGGCGGAGCCGTCGGCGGCGAACGCCATCTGGAAATTGCGCTGGAGGTTTGCCGGGTATTGCACCTCGAGCAGCTCCAGCGGACAGGACTCGCTGTAGCTGCTGCGAGTGGCGCTCAGCACAAAGACCTCCGAGCCGGGTACATAATTACCCTCCAGCTCATAGGTCACATGGCACTCTTCGCCGGTAACGTAGGAGTTGGAGTGGTTGTAGAGGGTTTCCGTACCGGAAGCGAGGCCGGTGACCTCGTCAAAGGTAAGCTCGCCCACCATGTAGCTGGTGGCGGCCGACCAGGCATCACTGTCCTGCGCGTCACAATTGCGAAAACCGCTGGCCCCGCCCGCCCAGGCCAGGGCAATTCCACCTGCAAGGAAAATGGATTTTTTGCTTGTCATCGCATTGATTGACAACCCATCCGTGAGAAAGCCCTTTAACAGACACCCCTAGTTAAGCGCAGCCGGGCGAATGTCGCCAGCCAGGGAGTCGCGAATCTCCGGGGGCAGCCGGAATGGCGCCACCGTGTAGGCCGGGTGCTCGACGCCGGCGAATACGGCGGCGTCCTTGCCGAGTGCAGCCATCATCACCGGCGTCAACTCAAAGCGCAGGAAATGCACCGAGGAGGTCTTGACCTCGTTCTGGCGAGAGATGTCTTCATCCGCGATGGGATACACCCGGTCGCAGTCTTCCACCTGCAACCAGACCTTGTCCTCAATGCCGATAAGTTGCGACAGGCGCAGGGCACGCTCGGCGGGATCCGGGTACTCCACCATCAAGGTGGCCTTCCAGTTGTGGCCATCGGGGATCAGCGGGTTGTAGGACTGCAGCTCTTCGTCGATTCCCGAGGCCTCAAATACCTTTTCGATGCGCAGCATCTCCTGGATCTGGTACTTGATGGTAATGGCATCCTCGAAGTACAGCCGGAGGTGGTCCCCCAGTGCCAGCTGGCGATTCTTCTTGTGCGCCAGGACCTGCTGGCGAAAACCCGGGCGCAGCTCCGAGTACTCTTCCAGGGACCACAGGTCGGCGCGTGATAAGGCAGGCATTACTCGTTCCTCGTTGCTAAAGTCCGTAGGCCATGCGCAGCAGCGTCATGGGGTGCTCCGCCCTGTCGACTTTCTCCGACAGGTGGGCGATCTGGGTACCCGCCATGGGACAATCACTCATGAAATGGTCGGGATTCTGCTCGTCCACCTTGCGCACCACGGGACGGGCAATCTTGATGGACTTGGCACGCGTTTCGCTCTTAACCGCATAGGTCCCGTCATGACCAGAGCAGCGCTCATGGGCAGTCACCTGCGTGCCCGGTACCAGGTTGAGTACGTCGCGGGTCTTCAGCCCGATATTCTGCACCCGCTGGTGGCAGGCCACCTGGTAGGCGATGTCGCCGAGGGCCTGGGGAAATTCCGTTTTCAGTGCACCGCCCTTGTGGCGCAACCAGAGGTACTCGAAAGGGTCGAAAAATGCCGCCTGCACCTTCCTGACCTGTTCGTCATCGGGGTACATCAGCGGAAGCTCCTGTTTGTACATCAGCACGCAGGAAGGAATGGGCGCGATGAGGTCGTAGCCCGCATCGACCAGGGCGGCCAGCACCGGAATATTGGCTTCCTTCAGCGCATTCACCGACTCCAGGTCGCCCAGCTCGAGCTTGGGCATGCCGCAGCACTTTTCCCGGGGCACCACATCGATGTGGATACCGTTGTGCTGGTACACCTTGACGAAGTCGGCACCGATAGCGGGGCTGTTGTAGTTGCCATAGCAGGTGGCATACAGCGCCACTTTACCCGTGGTGTTGCCCACCGGCACCGGTTGGAGCTCGCGGATCAGTGGCTTGACCTGCTTGCGCAGGGTCCTGCTGTGAAACTGCGGCACCGGTGCCTCGTGGTGGATACCCACCGCGGAATCCAGGGCCTTGCGAAAAGTGGCGTTGCGATTGAAGGCATTGACAGTGATATCGACCAGGGGAATGGACGTCAGCCCGAACACGGTATCGGTGCTGGTCAGCACCCGGTCCCGCAGCCTCGCGCCCTCCGCCCGGAACTTGACGGCCTTGGCCCGCAGCATCAGGTGGGGAAAATCCACGTTCCAGTCGTGCGGCGGGACATAGGGGCACTTGGTCATATAACAGAGGTCGCACAGGTAACACTGGTCGACGACCTTGATGTAATCAGCCTTGGCGACGCCGTCCACTTCCATGGTGGATGACTCATCGACCAGGTCAAACAGGGTGGGGAAGGAGTCGCACAGGCTGACGCAGCGGCGACAGCCGTGGCAGATGTCATACACCCGCTCCAGTTCATGCTCCAGGTCCGACTTGTCCCAGAACCTGTCGGATTTCCATTCAAGCGGATGGCGGGTGGGCGCCTCCAGGCTTCCTTCTCTCACAAGCGACACCCTCGTCGGTCGGCAAGGTTGGGGGCGTCGGCGGGCGGTTTGCCCGCCGACAGGCACAGATCCTAGCTGTCG
>JBFZEF010000287.1:0-4585 GCA_041307045.1 Halioglobus sp. | reverse complement strand
GTGCTGCGATGCGGTGATCTCGGTGCGGCGCTCGTCGCCGAATTCCTTGACTATCTCTTCGAGCTCCTCGCGGATCACCAGCTTGAGCCTCTCGGGATACGACAGGATCTCGAGGTAATCGGCGATTTCGTTGAGCTTTTCCTGGTACTCGTGCAGCAGCTTCTCGTGCTCGAGGCCAGTCAGGCGGTGCAGGCGCAGGTCGAGGATCGCCTGGGCCTGGGCCGGGGACAGGTGGTATTTGCCCTCGCGCAGGCCGTACCGGGCCTCGAGATCCTCCGGGCGGCAGGCATCGGGGCCGGCGCGCTCGAGCATGCCGGTGACCTCGCCGGGTTCCCAGGCCGCCGCCAGCAATTTCTCCCGCGCCTCGGTGGAGCTGGGGGACGCCTTGATCAGGG
This sequence comes from Halioglobus sp., assembly GCA_041307045.1. Classification (GTDB taxonomy): domain Bacteria; phylum Pseudomonadota; class Gammaproteobacteria; order Pseudomonadales; family Halieaceae; genus JARRPM01. The sequence continues at coordinate 4,190 of JBFZEF010000287.1, read as the reverse complement.
CGATCACCGGGTCGATATTGGACAGGGCGATGGCCAGGCCCTCGAGCAGGTGGCCGCGCTCCCGCGCCTTGCGCAGCAGGTACACCGTGCGCCGCGTCACCACCTCACGGCGGTGGCGGATGAAGGCCTCGATGATTTCCTTGAGGTTGAGGGTCTTCGGCTGACCGTCCACCAGGGCGACCATATTGATGCCGAAAACGGATTGCAGGCCGGTCTGGGCGTAGAGGTTGTTCAGCACCACGTCGCCGATCTCGCCCCGGCGCAGCTCGATCACCACCCGCAGGCCGTCCTTGTCGGACTCATCCCGCAGCTCGGTGATGCCCTCGATCTTCTTCTCCTTGACCAGTTCCGCAATGCGCTCGATCAGGCGCGCCTTGTTGAGCTGGTAGGGCAGCTCGTGGATGATGATGATGTCCTTGCCGCGCTTCTCGTCCTGGATGACTTCGGCCCGCGCCCGCACGTAGATGCGGCCGCGGCCGGTGCGGTAGGCCTGGATGATGCCGGCCCGGCCGTTGATGATCGCCGCGGTGGGGAAATCCGGGCCGGGGATGTACTCCATCAACTCATCGACCGTCAGCTCCGGATTTTTCATCAGGGCCAGGCAGCCGTTGACCACCTCGGTCAGGTTGTGCGGCGGGATATTGGTGGCCATGCCGACGGCGATACCGGCGGAGCCATTGATCAGCAGGTTGGGTACCCGCGTGGGCAGCACGTGGGGAATCTTCTCGGTGCCGTCGTAGTTGTCGACGAAATCCACCGTCTCCTTGTCGAGGTCCGCCAGCAGCGCATGGGCGATCTTGCGCATGCGGATCTCGGTGTAGCGCATGGCCGCCGCGGAATCGCCATCGATGGAGCCGAAGTTGCCCTGGCCGTCCACCAGCATGTAGCGCATGGAAAACGGCTGGGCCATGCGCACGATGGTGTCGTAGACGGCGGAGTCCCCGTGGGGGTGGTATTTACCGATCACGTCGCCGACCACCCGGGCGGATTTTTTGTAGCCCTTGTTCCAGTCGTTACTGAGCTCGTTCATGGCGTGCAGCACCCGCCGATGCACCGGCTTGAGGCCGTCGCGCACATCCGGCAGGGCCCGTCCCACGATCACGCTCATGGCGTAATCCAGGTACGACTGCTTGAGTTCGTCCTCGATATTGACGAGGAGAATTTCCCTGGCTATTTCACCCATGTACTACGAATTCCCTGACTGCTGGCGGGAGGCTGTCACAAAGCGCCCGGACCCGCGCAACGCGCTGTCCTGAGGCCGCCGGAAACGGTTTTGTTCGCCCCGAAAACAAACCGCCGATTATACGGAACATGGCGCCATATCACCATAATTTTGCCGTATTTCGGCGCCAGTCGGGCGGTATCGGGGAAATTCCGGTTATACTGCGCCGCCAGGCCGCCAGCGCAGTGATACCGAGGGCGATCTGGTGATTTTTTGACCAGGCTCCAGCCGTGGAAACCCAGGCCCATGCACCCGCAAGCACAGACCGCCGACACCCTGATTCACCCTGGCTGGATAGTGCCGGTGCTGCCGCGGGGGGCCGTGCTGGAAAACCACAGTCTGGCGATCACCGGCGATCGCATCAGCGCCCTGTTGCCGCGCAGCGAGGCCGCTGCCATCAGCGCCCGGCGGGTACTGGAACTGCCCGGGCATGCACTGCTGCCCGGCCTGGTGAACGCCCATGGCCATGCCGCCATGAGCCTGCTGCGGGGTTTCGCCGACGACCTGCCCCTGATGCCGTGGCTGGAGCAGCACATCTGGCCCGCGGAAGCGGCCCATGTCAGCGCCGACTTCGTCCGCGACGGGGCGGAGCTGGCCATCGCCGAGATGATCCGCAGCGGCACCACCACCTTCAGCGATATGTACTTCTTTCCCGATGCCTGCGCCGAGACCGCCCAGCGCCTGGGCATGCGCTGCCAGATCACCTTTCCCGTCCTCGACTTCCCCACGGTGTGGGCGCGCGACGCCGAAGAGTACATCAGCAAGGGCCTGGCCCTGCGGGACGCCGTCAAGCACAGCAAGCTGGTGACCGTGGGCTTTGGCCCCCATGCCACCTACACCGTGTCAGAACCCAATCTGCTGAAGGTCGCCACCCTTGCCGCCGAGCTGGACGCGGCGGTGCAGATCCATCTGCATGAAACCCGGGGCGAGGTGCTGCTGGCGGTGGAACGCAATGGCGAGCGCCCGCTGGACAGCCTGCAGCGGCTGGGCCTGCTCGGTCCGCGCACCCAGTGCGTGCACATGACCGACCTGGGGGACCAGGATATCGCGCTGCTGGCGGCCAGCGGCGCCCACGTCGTGCACTGCCCGCAGTCGAACATGAAGCTGGCGTCGGGCAGCTGCCCGGTAAGCAAGTTGCTGGCGCGGGGCGTGAACGTGGCCCTGGGCAGCGACAGCGCCGCCAGCAACAACGACCTGAACCTGTTTGGCGAGATGCAGTCCGCCGCCCTGCTGGCCAAGCTCCGGGACCAGGATGCGGCCGCCCTGCCCGCTTTCGAGGCGCTGGCGCTGGCCACCATCAACGGCGCCCGGGCGCTGGGCCTGGAGGATCGCATCGGCAGCCTGGAAACCGGCAAGCTGGCGGACCTGATCGCCGTGGACCTCAGCCAACCCGAAACCCAGCCGCTGTATCACCCGCTGTCGCAGCTGGTGTACGCCTGCAACGGCAGCCAGGTGAGCCACAGCTGGATCGGCGGCGTAGCAGTGATGGAGGCAAGACAACTCACCCAGATCGACCTCAGCGCCCTGGCGGCCCGCACCGGGGCGTGGCGGGACCGCATCCGCAGGGCCAACGGATGACCGACAAGCGCAACGTGGATCCCCAGGAAATCGCCAAGTTCGAAGCCCTGGCCTCGCGCTGGTGGGACCGCGATGGTGAGTTCCGCCCGCTGCACGAAATCAATCCACTGCGCGCCAACTTTATCGACGAGCACTCCCCGGTCGCGGGTAAACGGCTGGTGGACGTGGGCTGCGGCGGCGGCATCCTGGCGGAGGCCATGGCCCAGCGCGGGGCCACCGTGACAGGCATCGACATGGGCACGGCGCCGCTGGCAGTGGCGCGACTGCACCAGCAGGAATCGGGGGTAGCGGTTGACTACCTGCAGACCACCGCGGAGGAACTCGCGGCGGCCCGGGCGGGGAACTTCGATATCGTGTGCTGCCTGGAGATGCTCGAGCACGTGCCCGACCCGGGCTCGGTCATCGGCGCCTGCGCCGCCCTGGCCAGGCCGGGCGCCAACCTCTACTTTTCCACCATCAACCGCAATCCCAAGGCCTTCGTGTTCGCCATCGTGGGGGCCGAGCACATCCTGCGGCTGCTGCCTGCGGGTACCCACGACTACGCCAAATTCATCAGGCCTTCCGAGCTGGCGGGCTGGATCCGCGCCGCGGGCCTGACGGTGGAAGGCATGACCGGGCTCACCTACAACCCCTTGACCGGGGTTTATCGACTCAACCCGCGGGATGTCAGCGTGAACTACATGGTCAGGGCGGTGAAACCCGCGTGATGCCCCGTCCCGAATCGCTCAAGGCGGTGATTTTCGATCTTGACGGCACCCTGGTGGATACCGCCGATGAGTTCGTCGTCGTCGTCCAGGCCCTGCGCGCGGAGCACGGTCGCACCGCCATGGACCCGCAGCGGATTCGCGCCTCGGTGTCCAACGGCGCCCGGGCGCTGGTGAGCCTGGCGCTGGACCTGCCAGAGCACGCCGAGAGCTTCGAAACACAGCGGCTGCGGCTGCTGGAACTGTACAGCGAAGTGCTGGGCACGGTAGCCGGCCCCTATCCCGGCATCGCCGCGCTGCTGGCTGAGCTGGACGCGCGCGGGGTGCGCTGGGGCATCGCCACCAACAAGCCCCGGGCCTATACCGATCCGCTGCTGCAGCGACTCGCGTTACATCCGCCGCCCCATAGCGTCGTATGCCCCGACGATGTCACCGAGCGCAAGCCCCACCCCGAATCGCTACTGCGCAACTGCCGGGAACTGGGCTGTGCCCCGGCCGAGGCGATCTATATCGGCGACCACCTGCGGGACATCGAGGCGGGAAAGCGCGCGGGGATGTATACCATCGCCGCCGCCTACGTCTATCTTGAACCCGGTGACGATCCCCACCGCTGGGGCGCAGATGCCAGGGCGGATAACAGCGCCGACCTGCACGCGCTCATATTCGGCAGCTGAGCTGTCAATACG
>JBFZEF010000286.1:0-3063 GCA_041307045.1 Halioglobus sp. | reverse complement strand
AGACAAGCTCAATCCCGTTGCCAGGCGGGGGCCGTCAGCCTGCGGCGGCCATCGCGGCTCTTGGAGACGCCGGGCTCATCCAGCGCCAGCCGATCCCACAGATTGCAGGTGACCTGCTTGTGCTTCTGGTCCAGTCCCTCGCAGTAGTTGGTGTACTGGCACAGCCGCACCTGCGCGCCACAACCGCTGCGCACTTTCTCGAACCAGTCCGGGTCCGCCAGGGCCTGGCGGGCGAAGGCGACAATATCGGCGCGATCCTGCTGTAACAACGTTTCCGCCTGGGTGAAGGTGTGGATACCACCGGCCACCACCACCGGGGTATCGTACCCAGCCGCGCGCACCGCCGCGCGCACAGCGGCTGTCGGCTCGATATTGCGGCCGTAGGGGCCGAATTCGTCCGAGATATAGCCGGGCATGCACTCGTAGCCGCTGACCCCGGTGTAGGGGTAGGCGGCCTCCCCCACCTTGGGCTGTTTCGCATCATCGAACTTGCCGCCCCGGGACAGGGACAGGAAATCCATCCCCGCCGCCGCCAGCGCGACGCCGATCTGGATCGCTTCGGCCACTGCGTTCCCATCATTGATACATTCGTCCGCCAGGAAGCGGCAGCCCACGGCAAAATCCTCACCCACCTGTCGCCGCACGGCCGCATACACCTCCAGCGGCAGGCGCAGGCGCTGCTCCAGAGGGCCGCCGTAACCGTCCTCGCGGGTATTGGTGGCAGAGAGAAATGACGCCATGGTATAGGCATGGGCGTAATGCAGTTCTACCCCATCGAAGCCGGCGTCGCGGGCCCGGCCGGCCGCAGCGGCGAACAGGCCCGGCAGTACCCTCGGCAGCTCGGCGATTTGGGGCAGGAAAGTATCGGTGACTCGCTCCCGGTGACCCATGGTCAGGGCTTCCCACTCGCGCGCATCCAGCACGTCGGCCAGGCGGTCATCATCGAGTGCACAGAGCTGCTCGCGCACTGCCTCGTCATCGATCGCGGGGTTTCCCAACAGCTGGCGATGCCGATCCGTGACTTGCAGGAACTGGCGCAGGTATTTCTCCCGCTCCGGGCGCCGGCGGATGCCGAGGAAATCGATGATCTGGATCAGCAGTCGGGTGTGGCCCGCGCTCTCCTCGCGCACCCGCTCCACCACTCGCCGCAGGCCCGGCAGGAAGCGATCGTCGCCGATGCGCAACAGGGGACCGCTGGGGACGTCGCGAATACCGGTGGCCTCCACCACGATGGCGCCCGGTCTGCCCCGGGCAAAGCGGCCGTACCAGTCCAGCACATCCTCGGTTACCTCACCGTTATCGCTGGCGCGCCAGGGCACCATCGCCGGCACCCAGGTGCGCTGTTCCAGCCGCAGGGGGCCCAGTTCCACCGACGAGAACAGGCGCGCGCGCGCCGTCTCCTCGCGGCTGGGCCAGGTATCGACCAGCGGGATGTACTTGATGCGCTGTGGCGGCTTCCACATGGGACGGATCATATCTCCTTCGACAGGCGTATTACTTTATATCTAAAATATTTCGCCGTAAAGCTGATAAGCCATCCGCGACCTTTAGAAGGCACAGACTTCTCTGCTAAGCTGTGACCATGACCGACGACCAGACCGCCCTCGAGTTCCTGTACGATCCGCTGCGCTACGAGCGGGGCGCCCCCATCGCCGAACTGGCCGCGCTGCGACAACAGTCGGCAGTGATCCGCGTGGAGGAACACTCCCTGCCCCAGTGGCCCGGCGGCCGCGGTTTCTGGCTGGTGCTGCGCCATGCCGAGTGCATGCAGGTGCTGAAGAACGCGAAGGTATTCTCCTCACACCTGGGCGCCACCCAGCTGCGCGACCCGGCCACACCCGGGGACCTGGCCTATGTGCAGAAGATGATGCTGAACATGGATCCGCCCGAGCATACCCGCCTGCGCCGCCTGCTGATCAACGCATTCAACTCAAGGGCCATCACCCAACTGGAGCACCAGATCGGCGACCATGCCCGGCATATCGTTGACAAGGTTATCGGGGATGCACGCGAGGGCGAATGCGATTTCGTCAAGGACATCGCCGCCGACATGCCCCTGCTGTGCCTGGCGGACATTTTCGGCCTGCCCCAACAGGACCGTTACCTGATGTTCGACTGGGCCAACCGGGTGATCGGCTACCAGGATCCGGATTACGCGGTGTCCAGCGCCTTCGACCAGCAGGCGGGCAGCGCCATGGCGCGCGAGGCTCTCAACCTGCGCCCCGCGCCGGACGCGCACGGGCGCATGCCGGACCCCCGCTCCCGCAGCGGCATGGACGACCTCTACCGCTACGCCCACCTGCTGGCGGAGCACAAGCGCAGCAGTCCCGGCAATGACGTGGTCTCGACCCTGCTGGCCCAGGTGGACGATGTCGACGGCCGGGTGACGCTGGAGGAATTCGAGAATATGTTCTGGCTGTTCGCGGTAGCTGGCAACGAGACCCTGCGCAATGGCATTCCCGGCGGCATGATTGCCCTGCTTGAGCACCCGGGGGCATGGCGGGCGCTCCAGGACGATCCGGCGAAGATGCCGGGTGCAGTAGAGGAGATGCTGCGCTGGTGGACGCCGGTGATGAACTTTCGCCGCACCGCGTCCCAGGATATCGATTACGCGGGCGCCAGTATCAAGGCCGGCGACAAGGTAGTCGTGTCGTTCCTGTCGGCCAACTACGATGAGCAGGTGTAGTCACAGCCCACCAGGTTCGATATCGGGCGCGAACCCAACCCCCATCTCAGCTTCGGCTACGGCCCCCAGTTCTGCCTGGGAGCGCAACTGGCGGTGGCGCAAATGCGCGCGATATTCCTCGAACTCACCCGGCGCTTCGAGTCGATCGAGGCCATCGCGCCACCCAGCTTCCTGCGCTCGAATTTCCAGCGGGGCGTAAAGTCGCTGCCCATTCGCTGGCGGGTGAGGGCCTGAGCCGGGTCAGTATCCGGCGGAGGGGGTTGGCTCGGCTTCACCCCTTTTAGGCGCACGATGCCCGGCCTGCAGATGCCTGGAAATCAACTTGTCCCGATAATGCCGCGGGCCACCTGGTCGCGCTCTATGCTCTCGAACAGCGC
>JBFZEF010000285.1:0-9906 GCA_041307045.1 Halioglobus sp. | reverse complement strand
ATCCCTACACCATCACCGGCTGGTATCGACCGGCACCACGCGCAGCAAGGAACCCGAACATGGCTGACATGAAAACACCGAGCAACTGGCAACTGGCCATCAGCGGCGAGTGGCATGGCTGCCCCTCCCTGTTCGAACACGACGGCACCCATGTGGGTACCAACAAGGTGAGCCGCGCCAGCGAGTTCAGGGACGGGCGCACCACCTACTGGATGGATACCCGCTTCGACGCCACCGGGCCACTGATGGACCGCTTCGAAATCGGCGCGCGCATGGAATTCGGGGTGATCGACTCGGACCAGGACCGCATTTACACCGGGCCGGACTTCATGGGATCGGGCCGCCCCTACGGCCTGCTGGTGGACTCCAACTACTACTCGCCGGGCTGGAACGTCAACCTGCGCACGGTGAACCACGTGGTGCCGGAACTCGGGCTGCAGGTGTACTCCTCCCAGCTGTTCGAGGCGGATACCCTCGTGGGGGTGTTCAACGGCCTGTACGTGGTCACCCAGGATTACGCCAGCAACCCGGCGACGCAGAAACTGGTGGCGGACTTCATCGAGAAGGAAAAGATCGACGGCAAGAAACCCTTCAACCTGCCGGTAAAACACGAGGGCGTATTCCGCGGCGACTTCGAGGTCTACAACGATCGGCAGGAACTGGTGGGCAGCAACAGGGTCACCGTGCGGCACCGCCCGATCAACCTGCTGCACTCCGAGCAGACCATCGAGATCGAGGGTGTCATCAACGCCCGCTGGACCGCGCTGCGCACCCGCAACGGCGGCAGCCACCAGTTCCACGGGCCGGACATGCATGGCAACGGCAAATCCTACGGCCGTTACCTTTACGCCATTCGCCACGTGTTTGGCCAGGCCTTCAAGATGTGGTCGCGGGAAACGGTGGTGGATGAGGACTACACCATGGTCTGCGTCTGGCAGTTCCTCAGGTCGCAGAAGGAACAGTACACCAGCTTCGGCGTATTGCGTTTTGAACCCGGCGAGAACGTGCTGGCCGCCAACTATATAGACTGAGCGCGCTCACCCGCAGCGCCCGCTAGCGGGGACCGGGGCTGGTCTCCCAACCCCATTATCATTACCATGCTGCTGCACCTGACGCATGAGTAACAGCCTTGAGCCCCCAGCGAAACCCCAGCGCGGATCCCCGGGTGACCATTTACAGCGGCCTTTCGGCCACCGAGCAGTCACGCCTGGACGCCCTGGTCTCGCGCCGGCGGCTGGACACGGGCGCCTACCTGTTTCACCAGCACACGCCGGCGCGCTCAGTCTATATGCTCGAGGAGGGCATGCTGATGATGGAGCGCTCCTCCTCCACCGGGCGCCGCCAGGTCATGGCCTTCATGCACCCGGGCAATTTCATCGGTATCACCCACAAGGAACACTACGAGTTCACTGTCTCCGCCCTCGCCCCCTCGCTGGTCCGTGATATCCCGCTCAAGCCCTTCATCGCCCTGCAGGACGAGCTGCCGCGGCTGAAGGACAATGTGCGCAGTATCGGCGGCAACATCCTTGCCCACACCCTGGACCAGGTGTTTGCCCTGGGCCAGAAGAAGGCCCACGAACGCGTGTGTTTCCTGCTCAAGCAGCTGTCAAGCTGGCAGCCCAGCCAACAGGCCCACCGCCTCGAGCTGCTGATGACGCGCCAGGATATCGCCGACTACCTGGGCCTCACCATCGAGACGGTGAGTCGCGCCTTCGGCAAACTCAAGCGCGAGGGAATCATTGATATCTATTCAGCGCACACCGTGGAGATTCTCGACCGGGACACGGTGGAGGCACTGGCGCTGGCGGACTAGGGACCGGATCAGCCCCCGAAGAAGCCTTTCACCGCGGTGCGCATCTGCTCGGAGCCGCTGGCCACTGCCGCGTCGCCAGTCACCCACTCCCACCAGCGCGCCACCAGCGGGTATGGCCCCAGCGGCTCAGCCCGGCCGAACATCGGCGCCAGCAGCAGCACATAGTCCATATGCGGCGCCAGGGCGATATCCCCCAGGTGCAAGCTGCGCTGGCGAAAGTCCGGCAGCATTTCCAGCAGGCGCTGCAAACGCGCCAGTTCGTCGTCCAGCGGGGCGAGGGCATCAGCGCCATCGCTGGTGCCACCGGGTGTCTGTACCCGCGAAAACAGGGGGAACAGTGCGGCCGGGCCCAGGCAGGTATCGGCATAACGCGCCAGCAACTGCATGTGCGCGTTGGCCCTGGCGCCTTCCGGCCGCAGGGAGACGGCGGGCATCACGTCCTCCAGGTATTCCATGATGACCCAGGAGTCCGGCAAGTGGCTGCCATCGTCCAGTTCCAGCACCGGTATCTTGCCGAGAGGGAAGCGCTCGAGGAACTGCGGCGTGCGTGGCGGCGACGGCGGCGGTTCGATGGCGATGGGCAGGTCTTTCTTGAAAATCTGCATGCGCACGCGGGTGGCGTAGGGCGAGTGATCGAGGTTGTAAAGCTTCAAGGGCGGGGTCTCCCGGGGTTGAAAAACGGCTCTATACTATAATGACATAATTATATATCTTTTAACCATCGGCAAGCGTCCACAAGCCATTGGAGCCCCACATGGAAACCAGCAACAAAACTGCCCGGGAGATCTACCAGGAGGTCAGGAACAACCCCGCCCGCAAGCGGTTCGGTTTTGGCAGCAAGGCGGTACTGGTCAATATCGACCCGCAGAAGGCCTATACCCGCACCGACCTGTTCGCCACTGCCTATGAAACCGACCCGCGCCAGCTGGAGTACATCAACCTGCTCGCGGCCAGATTCCGCGCCCTGCAGTGGCCCGTGGTATGGACCCACGTGGCCTACATGGAGTCTGCCGAGGACGCGGGCGTCTGGGGCACCCGCACCGACACGCCGGATTCGCTGCAGAACATCAAGTTCGGTTCCGAGCGCAGCGAATTCGACGAGCGCCTGCACATCGACCGGGTGAAGGACGTGATCTACCTGAAGAAAATGCCTTCCGCCTTTTTCGAGACCCAGCTGCAGTCGCTGCTGGTATGGCACAGGGTGGATACGGTTGTTCTCACCGGCGGTTCCACCTCCGGCTGCATCCGCGCCACCGCGGTGGACAGCCTTTCCCGGGGCTACCGCACCATCGTTCCGGAGGAGTGCGTGGCGGACAAGCACGAGAGCTACCACTTCGCTAACCTGACAGACCTTGCACTCAAGTATGCGGACGTGGTCACCGTGGCCGAAGTCACCGCCTGGCTGGATCGGCAGGCATGAAGGAAGATCCCGGCTTTTACGATTACTGGCCCTACGAGAACAGGCCCAGGATCACCTGGCCGGACGGGGCCCGCCTCGCCTTCTGGGTGGCCCCCAACATCGAGTTTTACGAGCTGGACCCGCCGCCCAACCCCCAGCGCAAGGCCTGGCCCCAGCCCTACCCCGCCGTGCCGGGCTACAGCATACGCGACTACGGCAACCGGGTGGGCCATGCGCGCCAGATGGCGGTACTGGACAGGTACGGTATCCGCGGCTCGATTTCCCTTTCCACCGCCCTGTGCGATCACCACCCGGAGATCATCGCGCAGTGCGCACAGCGCGGCTGGGAATTCTTCAGCCACGGGATCTACAACACCCGCTATACCTATGGCATGAGCCCGGAACAGGAGCGGGAGATGATCCTCGATTCCATGCAGAGCATCCACCGCCACACCGGCCAGCACTGCGCGGGCTACCTGGCGCCCGCCCTGTCCCATTCCGAACTCACCCTTGACCTGTTTGCCGAGGCGGGGACTGAGCTCGCCGGCGCTGCCGCCGGCTTCTATACCTGCGACCTGTTCCACGACGACCAGCCAACGCCCATCCGCACCCGCAGCGGCAAGGCCTTCGCCTCGATTCCCTATTCGCTGGAGATGAACGACACCATCGCCTACGTGGTCAACAGGATCGAGCCGCGCCGTTACGGCCAGATGCTTAAGGACAATTTCGATCGGCTGTACCGGGAAGGTGAAGTCTCTGGCACCGTGATGTGCATCCCCACCCACAACTACCAGGTCAGCTGCCCGCACCGGCTGCGCGCCTTCGAAGAGGCGCTGGAATACATCACCGGGCACAGCGATGTGTGGGTGACCACCGGCCGCGAGATCGCCCGCCACTACCTGGACAATCACTACCAGCAGAGTCTCGCCGATATCGCGGCCAGAAGCGGGGGGCACTAAGCATGGCACTGGACAGGGAACACCTGCAGTACCCGCGGCGTGGCTACGGCATGGATCACGACCGCTACGACTGGAGCATGCTGTCCGAGCGCGCTGCGGTGCAGTGGCCGGGCGGCGCGCAGCTCGCGCTGTGGGTCAATGTCGGCCTGCAGTTCTTTCCCCTGAACCAGCAGGGCAAGCCCTTCGCAGTGCCCGGCGGCATGACCATGCCCTACCCCGACCTGCGCCACTTCTCCCTGCGGGACTACGGCAACCGCGTCGGCATCTACCGCTTCCTGCGGGCCTTCGACGAGTACGGCATCAAACCCACCTTCGCCTTCAACACCCGGCTGGCGGAGCGCGCGCCCTACCTGCTCGAGCGCATCCTCGCGCGCGGCGACGAAATCATCTGCCACGGCTGGGATATGGACAGCCTGCACTACGGCGGCATGGATCGGCAGCGGGAGGCGGAGCTCATCGAGCGCTCGCTGGTCCGGCTGCGGCAACTGAGCGGCCAGGCGGTGAGCGGCTGGCTGAGCCCGGCGCGCAACGAGAGCCCGCATACCCCGGATCTGCTGGCCGCCCACGGCGTCAGATATTTCTGCGACTGGTTAAACGACGATATGCCCTACGTCTTTCGCACCGACGCGGGCGAGCTGGTGGCGATGCCGCTCTCGAGCGAGCTGGAAGACAGCTTCGTCATCATGAACAACCTGCACTCGGAGCAATCGTGGCTGGAGCAGGTCAGTGATGCCTGCGATTTTCTGTTGCAGGAGGCCCGCAGCAGCGGCAGCGGTCGCATCCTGGCCCTGAACATTCACCCCTGGATGCTGGGGCAGCCCCATCGCATCGGCAAACTGGAGCAGGCGCTGGCCTACATCATGAGCCGCAGCGGGGTGTGGTCTGCCAGTGCAGGCGAGATCCTCGAAGCCTGGCAGCGGCAGAATAAATAAAAACCGTCCCGCAAGAGACAGCTTGATATATCATTAGGACTTTTAGCGCGGTGAGACAGGGAATATGAGTTCGATTGCCGAGATTTTCAGCGAGAGCCAGCTGCAGGCGCTGCAGCAGGATGCGCCGACGCCACTGTATTTCCGCCTCTACAGCCTGCTGAAAAACGCCATCCTGAACGGCACTATCGCCAACGGCGTGCAAATGCCCACCGAGCAGCAGCTGGCGGAGGCATTCGGCGTTTCGCGCATCACGGCGAAGCGGGCCATGGACGAGCTGGCTGCGGAGAACCTGGTGCAGCGGCGCCGGGGCAAAGGCACCCATGTCACCTACCAGTACACTCCCAAGCCGGTGCAGGCGCCGCTGATGGGAATGTTGCAGGAGATCGAGAGCATGGCCCGGCACTCGGATGTGCGGGTGATCGAGTGCAAACTCCAGGCGCCACCGGCCAGCATACGGGAAGCCCTGGCGCTGCCCGGGCAGGACAAGGCGCTGCATCTGCTGCGGGTGCGCTCCCGGGACGGCCTGCCCTTCGGTTACTACGAGAGCTGGACCGCTGGCCTCGACAAGCCCGTGAGCAAGCGGGATTTCCTGAAATCCCCGCGCCTGGAAATCTTCCGCAAGCAGGGCCTGAAAATTACCCATGTGACCCAGACCATCAGCGCGGTAGCCGCCACCGAGGAGCTCGCCACCCAGCTGCAGACCGAGGTGGGCGCACCGCTGCTGAGCCTGGTTCGCCACTCCTTCGAGACCCGCAGAAACAAAGAGCAGCTGGTGGACCACCTGCAGGTCTACTACCACCCCGACCGCTTCCAGTACCAGATGGACCTGCAGCTGGACAAGACCTGACCAGCCGCAGGCAGGAGCCGACACCGATGCCCAGCGATCACCGCGCCCTTCTCAGGCATCTGCTGGTGCGCACCAGCACTCTGCAGGTTCCGGGCGTCTACGACGGCCTCACCGCCCTGCTGGTGGAGCAGGCGGGCTTCGAGTGCGCCTTCCTGTCCGGCGCCTGCCTGTCCTTCGCCCGTTTCGGCCGCCCCGATATGGGCCTGGTCAGCGCCGGCGAAGTGGCTGAAACCGTCGCAATACTGCGGGACAGGGTTGCGCTGCCGCTGATCGTCGACATGGATACGGGGTTTGGCAACGCCCTCAACGTGCAGCGCACGGTGCGCGATTTCGAGCGCGCCGGGGCCAGCGCGTTGCAGCTGGAAGACCAGGTGGCGCCCAAGCGCTGCGGCCATATGGCCGGCAAGGCCGTCGTGACCGCTGCGGAGATGGTTGGCAAAATCCGCGCCGCCCTGGACGCCCGGGTGGATGCCGGCACCGTGATCATTGCCCGCACGGATGCGCTGGGCGTCAATGGCTTCGACGATGCGCTGGAGCGCGCCGAGCGCTACCTGGAAGCTGGCGCTGACGCACTGTTTATCGAGGCGCCCGCGACTGCAGAGCAGATGCGCGAGATTGGCAGGCGCTTCAGTACGCGCGCGCCGCTGGTGCACAACCTGGTGGAGGGCGGCAACAGCCCGGTGCAAACCGCCGCCCAGCTCGAGTCACTGGGCTACCGCGTGGCCCTGTACCCGGCGGCCCTGCTGCACGGTTTCACGCCGCGGGCACAGCAGTTGCTGCAAGTGATCCGCCGCACCGGCTCGACGGAATCCGTGCGCGACACACTGTACCAACTGGCAGATATGAACCAACTGCTGGGCGCCAGTGAGCTGCTGGCCGCGGGTCAACGCTATGCCGAAGGGGGCGCTAACGATGGCTAGGTGGATTTATCGCATACTGCGCTGGCTGGGCATCGCCATCGCCGCCCTTGCGGGCCTGCTGCTGCTGGGGCTCCTGTTCCTGTGGTGGACCAACCGGGATCTGCCGGCAGCGCAGCTGGACCAGCTCTACGGTGGCAGCGACCTGCGGCGTCTCAATATCGACGGGGTAGACCTCGCCTACCGGGTGCAGGGTGAGGGGCCGCCACTGGTGCTGGTCCACTCGCACTTCTACACCATGCGCCAGTGGCAGCCCTGGGTGGATGAACTGGCCAGTGATTTCACCCTCATCCGTTTTGACCTCACCAGCCATGGCCTGACGGGGCCCGACCCCTCCGGCGACTACTCGCGCAAGCGCGGCGCCCAACTCCTCAACGGGCTGCTGGATCACCTGGGCATCGAGCGCGCCTCCATCGCCGGCTCCTCCACCGGCGGCGGCCTTGCGTGGTATTTCGCCGCGCACTTTCCCGAGCGGGTGGACAGGCTTATCCTGCTCAATGCCGCGGGACTGCCGGGCGCCACCAACAAGTGGATGGAGATGGCGCTGCCGGACTGGTTCGGTTATGTGCTTTACCTGTTGCCCGAAGGACTGTTCAAGGCCTTCCTGCAGGCGCCGGTCTTCGATAAAAGTCTCATCACCGACGAGCAAGTGCGCGAATTTCACCTGATGTATCGCCGCGAGGGCAACCGCATGGCGGAATTCGAGCGCATGCGAGCCTGGGATCGGCGCGATATCAGCGAGGACCTGGCGATGATCAGGGCACCCACCCTGGTGATGTGGGGCGAACAGAATCCCCAGCTGCCGGTATCCCACGCGAGCGGATTCGCCACCAGGCTGATCAATGCCGAGCGCGTGCAACAGCGCATATACCCGGGTATTGGCCACGTCATACCGCTGGAGATCCCCGAGCAGTCAGCGCGGGACGCCCGCGACTTCCTGCAGGAGCCCTGACACCATGCGCGCTACCCGGTTTCTACCCGCCCTGCTGCTCGGCCTGCTATTGGGCGCCTGCGGTGAAGACGCGCCACTGCCACCGGCCCAGCCGCTGACGGCGAAGCAGGCGGCCATCAACGCCCTGCCCGGCGCCGCTGCCGGCGCGCACGAGGTGGTCAGCGCGCGCGGCGTGGTGCTGCCTGCCGAGGATGATAAGCGCGCGCTGGAACTCAATCTCTATTACCCCCGCGATGGCGGCGGCTACCCGCTGCTGCTGTTCTCCCACGGCAACTGGTCCAGCAAGGATAAGTACGACCGCATCATCGAGTACTGGGTCAGCCAGGGCTATGCGGTGATCGCGCCGGACCACCTGGACTGCTGCAGCGCCGTCCAGGGTATTTTCAACAGCCTCCGCCACGGCCAGCTGGGGCTGATCGCGGGCCGCCTGGAAGACCTGCGCCAGGTGCTCCAGCGGCTGCCGCAGATCGAGCAACTGCAGCCTGACTTCGCGGGCAAGGCCGATCCTTCCCGCCTTGCCCTCACCGGGCATTCCTTCGGCGCTTTCTCGGCCCAGCAGTTCGGCGGCGCCATGGCCTTCGATCCGGACGCGGAAACGTTTGTGCCGGTCACCGCGCCAAAGGTGGGCGCCATCGTGGCCCTGTCACCCCCCGGCCCGATGTTCGACACCATCACCGCCGGCAGCTGGCAGGCACTGGCCGCCCCTACCCTGGTCACCACCGGCACCTGGGACGTGCAGCCGCAGTTCTGGCCCGACTGGCGCATGCACCTGATGTCCTGGGAAACGGCCCTGCCCGGACACAAATACGCCCTGGTGGTCGAGGGAGCTGATCACTACCTGGGCAACCTCATTTGTCGCCCGGAGCGGGAAGGACCGCCGCAGGACGATGCCCTGCGCATGGTGCAACTGACGACCACCGCATTTCTCGATGCTTATGTGAAAGGTGATGAAGCCGCGAAGGCATTTTTATCGAGCCAGCAACTGACGGACACCACCGGCGGATTCGCCCGCCTGTCACGGCGTTAAGGCGCCCGTCGGCCCATGGTACTCAGGCATACCAGCGCTATCCTGGGCTGTCTGCTGGTCATGGCGCTCATCGTGGCGCTGGGTCCCTACAGCGATGCCAGCATGTTTGTGCCGGACAAGGGCAACCTCTGGTACTACTGGCAGCTGGCGCAGCCCGACTTCTGGACCCGTTTCTCGGCCTGGTCACTCTACGGCCTGCACCAGTTGGGCCTGTGGGCACTGATCGCCTGGGCCCAGATCAAGCGCCCCGGATACAGCCGCGCCCTGCACCCGGTGAATGTCATCGCGATCGGTTTCAACCTGCTGTTTGTCGGGCTGCATATCTGGCAAACCAAACACTGGTATGACGGCCTGGCCCAGGACACCTCTGTGCTGTCCTCCCAGTTCTCGGTGATTTTCCTGCTGGTGTTTGTGCTGATGATGGAGAACAGCCGGCGCGGCCTGTTCTTTGGCCACAAGATCGATTTTATCGAACGCCCGGTGGGTTTCCTGCGCCGCTACCACGGCTACTACTTTTCCTGGGCGATTGTGTACACATTCTGGTTTCACCCGATCGAGGACAATATCGGTCACCTGCTCGGCACGTTCTATACCCTGCTGCTGCTGTTGCAGGGCAGCCTGTTCTTCACCAGCTTTCACCGGGACCGGGTGTGGACGATGCTGCTGGAAGTGTTCGTACTGATCCACGGCGCTATGGTGGCCTACCTCACCCTGGGCGGAGCGCACTGGCAGATGTTCCTGTTCGGCTTCCTCACCCTGTTCGTGGTTACCCAGATGCACGGCATTGGCCTCGGCAACCGGGCGCGCTGGGGAATCGTCGTTACCTACCTGCTGTGCGTCATCGTCAACTATTACGGCCGCGGCTGGGATGTGCTGGAGGTGCTGCGCATTCCGCTGGCGGAGTTTGCCCTGGTGTACCTGTTCGCCGCTCTCGCCTGGCTGCCGTTCCTGTATCGTCGGGCGCGCGCTACTGAGCGGTAGCCGCAACGAAATCCTTTGGCAGCCCGGCCGCGGGCGTGAAACCGTAGAGCTCGACGCCTGGGAGTGCCGCGGCCAGCAG
>JBFZEF010000284.1:0-5094 GCA_041307045.1 Halioglobus sp. | reverse complement strand
TCGCTTCCGTGTTCCCGGCATCCCCGACAAAGAGCAGCTCACTGTCGAGTTCCAGGGACCACAGGGCAATCGAGGCATTGAGGCGCTCGTTCCAGAAACCGCGCAAGCCGACTTCATAGCCGAGCGAATCCACCAGCGGGTCAACCGGTTCGATCGCACTGCCATCGGCGGGATCAACCACCGTGGTCGCACCTCGCGCATCGTTGGAATGCAGGCCCTGACCGGCGGAGAAATATGCTTCCCATTCGGGATTGAAGGTGTAGATCAGGCTGCCCTTGAGGGATAGTTTGTCATCGTCGGCCTGGCCGCTATTGCCGGTCAGGTCGACCCCGTTGATGTTGCTCTCAATCAGGCTGTCCACGTCGAAGTCGAAGTACTCGTAGCGGGCGCCCAATACCGAGCGGAAGCGATCACTCCAGTTGAGCTGGCTTTCCGCGTAGGCGCCGGTGCTCCACTCCTTGACCCGGTCGCTGCGCTGCGGTCCCAGTTGAACTCGTTCGCGGGTTTTGTAGAGGCCGACCTCATCGATGTCGTCGTAACGCGTTTCCCCGCCAAAGCGGTTCAGCATCGGCAAGCCGAGGATGGAAGACTCCAGCCTGTATTCGGCCCTGCCACCGTACAGCCAGCGCTCGTCCTTCTGTTGGAACTGGTCGCCATTGACTTCGTCATCCAGGAAGTAGGTAAAGTTTGACCAGAGCTTGAGTTCGTAATTGATGGCATAGGCAGAGATATCCCAGTGAGTGTCTTTCCAGGCCCCTGCCAGGCTATAGCGGCTCGAGTTCCCGCCTACCGTGTCGTCAATCGATCCCAGTTCATCTATCAACCCGCTGTCCACCGCGCGGCTGGGGATCTGGTCGGGGCTGTTCCACTCGTTGTCATAGCCCATGAAGCTCACGCTGGCATCGCCATCGCCCAATCTCGTCGCATACTTGAGCATCAGATTAACTTTCTGAATATCTTCCTTGATATCCCGCCACGGACCGTCATAACTGTTCAACTCCAGGGCATAGGAACCATTACCGGCACCGATAGCAACACTGTCGAGCAGCAACAGGCGGTAGAACTCGTCTTGCCCCGCAGCCACCTCGACTGCCCCTTTGTCAAAGCGGTCCGCAGTCGCTATCTGCGCGCTGCCGGCACTGCTGAAATCACCGACATCGGCATAGTAGGGGCCTTTCTTGTAGGCGAGGGTGCTGATGGTTTCAGGGATCAGAAAATTGAGGTCGCTATAGCCCTGGCCGTGGCCATGTGTGCGCATATTGACCGGCATGCCGTCGACGTAGGTCGCGAAGTCGGTGCCGTGGTCCAGGTTGAAGCCACGCAGAAAATACTGGTTCGCCTTGCCGCCGCCACTGTGCTGTGTTGCGACCATGCCGGGCACCAGTTCAAGAACATCACCTGTGCGCAGGATGGGCCGCAGCGCAATCTCCTGTTGGCTGACCAGCCCCTGTGATGCTGACTGGGCCTGCCCAACCAGGTTGACGCGGCGACCGGTCACCGTCACTTCCTCCAGCTGCGGGCGGGAGTCCGCAAGTACGCTTGCCGGTGCGAGCACCAGCACCCAGATGACATTTCGTATCGACATTACGGACATGCTCAGCAACTCTCCTTTCCTGGGCCAGATTTCGCGGATGCAGTGCCTGCAGGATGTTCCGGTGTGGCCCTGTTTTGGGCGCCCTTGACTGCATTGGCGATTGCGTTATTGTGGCGCCGGAATCGCCCGTGACGGTATTTTTTGCACCGCCTTATGTCAATCAAAATACGTATATAGATCAATAACATGGATCAATTTCTCGCAAGCCGTACCGGTCCGGGCAAGGGCACTGAAACACCGAGCGGCGCTCGGTCTTTGACTGGCTGGCAGTGGTGAGGAGAAAGCCCGTCAGCCTGAGCAATACACTGCCGCAACTGGGCGAGCTGGAGCTGGCCCTGCTCAAGGCACTGTGGAGAAGACCGGAGCAATCGGCGCAGCAACTGCGACAGCAATTGCCGGGGCCGCAGCAATGCAGCCTCAGCACGATACAAAGCACGCTTGAGCGCCTGCACCGCAAGTCACTGGTCCGGCGTAAAAAATGCGGTCACGCCTTTGTCTACTGTGCCCACCTCGACCGTGCTGAATTATTGGGTAAACTGCTTGGCGGCGTGATCCGGCAGCTGCACACGGGCAGTTTGGATCCCATACTTTCGAGCTTCGTGGATTTTGCCGATAAAATTGATGCAAGTACCCTGGACCGGCTTGATGAACTGGTGCAAAAGCGCAGGCTCTCACGCCTCGAGGAAGATTGATGCTGCCGCTGCTGTCCTCAATCCTGTTGTGCGTGCTGGCGTTGTGGCTGCTGTTTGGAGCCCTGACGGCGCTGGTCTATCAGCGGTTGCGGCCGGCACTGCTGGCCATTGACCCAGCCCAGGCCAGCAATCTCCTGCTGGCCTGGCTGGCTTTGCCGCCTTTTGCGGCTGTACTGGCCGCTTGCGTACTGTATTCGCCTGATCTTGCCCAATGGTTCGTCACCGGGCACTGCCACTTCGACATTTGTGGCCAGCATGGGCCGCAGTCCAACCTGGCTATCGTTCCGACCGGCCTGCTATTGGCCTGGACGGCGTTCGCCCTCGGGCGCTGCGTGGTGCGGCAGTGGCTACCCGCGCACCGCCTGGGCAAGCAGTTGCGCAGCGCAGGCGATGACAGCGGCGACTTCATCAGTATTGAATCCGCTGCTCCCGCGGCATTTACCCTGGGTTGGTTCAGGCCCGGGATATTTGTCTCAACCGGGATGCAGGCGGTTTGTTCCGCCGCGGAGATAGACTGCATTGTGCACCACGAGCGGGCCCACCAGAAACGCTACGACAATATACGGCTGCTGATGGCATGGCTCTTCACCGCGCCTTTGCCCAGGGGCTGGCCAGGCACGACCCTGGAGGATATGAAGTTTTGCTGCGAAACGGCCTGCGACCTGAGCGCGGCACAGAGGCTTTCCCGGGAAGCGGTCGCTGCCGCTATCATCCGGGTAGCAAGAATCCAGCAGACTGCCTCTCCCGGTGCCAGCCTGGCCTTTGTTGGTGGCAGGACCGAGCAACGGGTGCTCGCCCTGCTTGACCAGCCAAAAGCGCCGATGGCCAGTGAGCTTGTGTTTGTCTCTGCCGCGGCGACGCTACTGGTAATCCTCGCCCTGATCAATCCGCTGCACCGCACTATCGAACTGCTGCGTTGAGGTCTCCTGCCGCGAGCTTGTGCAGGTAATAAAACCAGGCCATTTTCTCCGGTAAGCCAATTGCCTGACTATAATCCACGCAGTGTCGCATGCGGGACTTTCTCAATAACTATCCCAATAACAAAGTTGCTTAACAGGTGAGGCTCATGATGAAGATACAGACGATGCTAGGCCGTATGCAGTTGATACTACTGTTGGCAAACGGTTGGGTGGGCATGGCGCTGGCAGACGCAACCTCGGTCAAGGTCGACGACAGCACGTTTCAGTGCATCCGGAAAATGACTCCGGTCAGGCAATTCTATGTGGACAACCTGCTGGGTAACCTCAAAGGCACGCTGGCCGCCGCCAACGCACCCGGGGGTGCAATCTATCCGCCCGGCTCGGTGGTGCAACTGGTGCCCACTGAGGCGATGGTCAAACGGGAGACCGGCTTCAGTCCCGCCACCGGCGACTGGGAGTTTTTTGAACTGGAGGTCAGTGAGCAGGGGACCAGCATCGGCAAGCGCGGGTTTGCGGAAGTGAACAACCGCTTCGGCAAGAATTGCTTTGCCTGTCATGCCCCGGCGCGCGATCCCTGGGACTTTATCTGTGAGACCGACCACGGCTGTGAGCCTATCCCCATCGACCACAAAATGACCGGCGCGCTGCAGCGCTCGGATCCGCGCTGCGGCCCGGCGGAACTTCAGGACGGCGACAGCATGGCACTGCTGAAGCTGAAGGCCATGGTTGTACTGGGCCAGACGATGACCTGGGCGAAGGAACAGTTCTGAAGGCGCGCCAGCGCAGATGATTCGTCGCGGCGCGCCCGGAGAGATGATTCGTCGCTGCGCTCCTCACCCCTCGAGGGGGTCGCTCGCTCACTGCGTTCGCTGCGCGCTGTCTCGGCCGGCTGCGTCGGCCTCGGCTCGAACTGGGGAGTTCGAACCAATTCCCCAAACCCTCCAAACACAAAAGGGCCCCTCTGGGACCCTTTTGTGTTTGGCGCGCCCGGAGAGATTCGAACTCCCGACCAACTGGTTCGAAGCCAGTTACTCTATCCAGCTGAGCTACGGGCGCGTGGCGTGGATTGTACAGGCTCCGCGCGGGAATATCTGCCCTGGGCCTCATCATTTCACCGATTTCAGCGCTGATCCGGCTCAGCCGGCCTGGCCCATGTCTTCCAGCAGGCTGAGAAAGCTCCCGACCTTATCCCAGGTCTCCTGGTATTCCTGCTGCCACACCGAGTCCGCGACGATGCCGCCGCCGGCCCAGCAGTGAATCCGGCCTTCGGTGCAAAGCAGGGTGCGGATGGCGATGTTGCTGTCCATGCGGCCGTCGGCGCTGATATAGAGCAGGGAGCCGCAGTAGACCTGGCGCGGGTCCGGTTCCAGTTCCGCGATGATTTCCATGGCGCGGCGTTTGGGCGCACCGGTGATCGAGCCGCCGGGGAAGCAGTCCCGCAGGAGTTCCGTTGCACCCCGATCCGCTCGCAGTTCGCCGCTGATAGTGCTCACCAGGTGGTGCACGGTGGGCAGGCTCCGTACTTCAAACAGCCGGTCGACGTGGATGCTGCCAGGCACGCAGCTGCGCCCGAGGTCATTGCGCAGAAGATCCACAATCATCAGGTTCTCGGCCCGGTCCTTGTGCGAGGCGCGCAGTTCCCGGGCAGCCTGGCGGTCTGCGGCCGGATCCTTGTGGCGCGGCCGGGTGCCCTTGATCGGTGCGGTCTCCACGTGGTGACCGAGCAGTGACAGGAAACGCTCCGGCGACAGGCAGATCAACGCGTTGTCCGCTCCCAGCGCGAGGTAGGCCGAAAAGGGCGCCGCGGCGACCGCTCGCAACGCCCGGTAGGCGTGCCAGGGGTCGCCACGGAAACTGGCGCTGAAGCGCTGGGCGAGATTGACCTGGT